>CBIHMD010000256.1:0-4773 GCA_966210655.1 uncultured Thalassospira sp. | reverse complement strand
ACTTTGATTATACCGTTTTAATTCCCAGATAATCTGGCAGGTGCAGTCTTGCGTAATATGGTCTAATTGTGCGATTGCTAAAAGCACGTTACGTCGTTTTCTGCATCAAGGGGAAACCCTTGGCCCTTCCCGCGGGTCGCAAACGGCATATGAGAGGTCAACCTACGTAGTTTAACCGAGGCGAAAACGGAATTTGATCGCGGATTTCTTTGGATTTCAAAGGTGTCTAGATTGACTCAAACCCGTTGCATGGGTAAATAAACCCTGCTTTCCCGCCAGCTACTTTGAGAAGAGGCAAATCCGCTATGAGCAAAGCCAATCGGCCGCTGTCTCCGCACTTGCAGGTGTACCGGCTTCCGATGGCAGGCATAATGTCCATCTCTTTCCGCGCGATGGGTATCGGTCTTGCTATTGGTTTCGTATTTCTGGCGTCCTGGCTGATTGGTGCCGGCGCTGGTCGTGACGCCTTTAACGGTTATCACGCATTTTTCACCTCGTGGTTTGGTCTGCTGCTGCTGTTCGGTTGGACGGCGGCTTTTTATTACCACGCCTGCAACGGTGTCCGGCATCTTGTCTGGGATACCGGTCGCGGCCTGACGAACGAGGGGGCTGCAAAGTCCAACCCGGTCGTCCTTGGCGCGGCAGTCGTGCTGACCATTCTTACCTGGATTATCGGTCTGGCCTAAGGCCGGGCAAGAGGGGACAAACCTGTCATGAAAATGCAATCCGATCTGGGCCGTGTTCGCGGCCTCGGTTCTGCTAAAAGTGGCTCGTCGCACTGGTGGACCCAGCGCGTTACCGCTGTTGCAAACCTTCCGCTCGGCATCTGGTTCATCATATCGATCCTGTCTGGCCATACGGCCGACTATGATGCAGTCCGTGATTGGCTGAGTTCGTATTTCCATTCGACCATGATGATCCTGATGATCATCAGTGTTTCGGTGCACTTCACGCATGGCCTGCAGGTCGTGATCGAGGATTATGTGCACAACCGTAAAGCAGAAATCGTATCGCTGTTCCTGATCAAGGCTGTGGCCGCCTTCCTGTCGGTTGCTGCCATCGTGTCGGTCTTGCGTATCGTTTTTGCCGGAGCCTGAACCAATGAGCGAATCATATAAAATCATCGACCATAACTACGACGTCGTCGTTATGGGCGCTGGCGGCGCCGGTCTTCGTGCGACGCTTGGTACGGTCGAAGCCGGACTGAAAACCGCCTGTATCACCAAGGTTTTCCCGACCCGCTCGCATACCGTTGCGGCACAGGGCGGCATTGGTGCATCACTTGGCAACATGTCCGAGGATCACTGGCAGTGGCATATGTATGACACCGTCAAGGGGTCGGACTGGCTGGGTGACCAGGACGCGATCGAATATATGTGCCGTAACGCCGTTCCGGCGGTTCATGAACTTGAACATTACGGCATGCCATTCTCGCGGACTGAAGATGGCAAAATCTATCAGCGTCCGTTCGGCGGGCATACCCGTGATCACGGCAAAGCCCCGGTCGAACGTGCCTGTGCGGCTGCTGACCGTACCGGTCACGCGATGCTGCACACCCTTTATCAGCAGTGCCTGAAACACAAAGCCGAGTTCTTTGTTGAATATATCGCCCTTGATCTGATGATGGACGAAGACGGATCGTGCAAAGGTCTGGTCGCATGGGATCTTGATTCCGGTGAAATGCACCGCTTCAACGCCAAGATGACCATTTTGGCATCGGGCGGTTACGGTCGTGCATTCTTCAGCTGCACCTCGGCCCATACCTGCACCGGTGACGGTCATGGCATGGTTGCACGTGCAGGCCTTGGTCTTCAGGATATGGAATTCGTTCAGTTCCACCCGACCGGCATTTACGGTTCGGGCTGCCTGATTACCGAAGGCGCGCGCGGCGAAGGCGGTTATCTGACCAACTCCGAAGGTGAACGTTTCATGGAACGTTACGCACCGACCGTTAAGGACCTTGCATCGCGTGACGTCGTTTCGCGTGGTATGGCACAGGAAATCCGTGATGGTCGCGGTGTTGGGGAACACGGCGAATATATCCATCTGCACCTTGAACATCTTGGTTCGGAAGTGCTGTGGGAACGTCTGCCGGGTATTACCGAAACCGCAAAAATCTTTGCCGGTGTTGATGCAACCAAGGAACCGATCCCGGTTCTGCCGACGGTCCATTACAACATGGGCGGCATTCCGACCAACTATAAGGGCGAAGTCCTGCGTCCGACCGCTGATAACCCGAATGCAATCGTTCCGGGCCTGATGGCGGCGGGTGAAGCAGCCTGCGTTTCGGTCCATGGTGCAAACCGTCTGGGTACCAACTCGCTCCTCGACCTTGTCGTGTTTGGTCGCGCATGTGGCCTTCACGCTGCCGAGGTTGTCGATCCGAAAGCTTCGTTCAAGGAACTCAAAACCACCGATGGTCAGACGGCCCTTGATCGTTTTGATCGTCTGCGCTGGGCCAAGGGTTCTCGTCCGACCGCCGAAATCCGTCTGGAAATGCAGCGTGTGATGCAGGGCAATTGCGGTGTGTTCCGGACTGCCGAAATCCTTGCTGAAGGTGTCGAGAAACTGTCAAAAACGGCGGCAACACTTCCCGATGTTGCCGTTGCGGATCGCTCGCTGATCTGGAACTCGGATCTGGTCGAGACGATGGAACTCGAAAACCTTATGGTCTGTGCCGCAGCAACCATGAACTCCGCCGAGGCCCGTCACGAATCACGCGGGGCGCATGCCCACGAGGATTATCCGAAACGTGATGATGCCGTCTGGATGAAGCATACGATTGCGACTGTCGGTTGGGACAAGGGTTATGGGGTTGATCTGACATATCGTCCGGTCAACAACTTCACCCTTACCGATGAAGTCGAATATATCGAGCCGAAAGAACGCGTCTATTAAGGCGCGGCAAGAGAGGATTTGAGAGATGGTAGAATTCAATCTTCCCGCCAATTCGGTCGTCAAAGAGGGCAAATCGTTCTCGGCACCGGCTGACGCGAAAAACACCCGCAGCTTCAAGATCTATCGTTACGATCCTGACAGCGGTGATAACCCGCGTACCGACACTTACGATATTGATCTCGACAAGTGCGGCCCGATGGTTCTCGACGCGCTGATCAAGATCAAAAACGAGATCGACGCGACCCTGACATTCCGCCGTTCCTGCCGTGAAGGCATTTGCGGTTCGTGTGCGATGAACATCGATGGTCGGAATACGCTTGCGTGTCTGAAGCCGATTGATGACATCAAGGGCGAAGTCAAAATCTATCCGCTGCCGCATATGCCGGTGGTCAAGGATCTGGTGCCGGACCTGTCGCAGCCTTATGCACAGCTCGCCTCGATCGAGCCGTGGCTCAAGGCCGATAGCCCGCCGCCAGTTGGCGAACGTCTGCAGTCGCGTGAAGAGCGTGCCAAGCTTGACGGTCTGTGGGAATGCATCCTGTGCTTCTCCTGCTCGACCGCGTGCCCGTCTTACTGGTGGAACTCCGACCGTTACCTCGGCCCGGCTGTTCTGTTGCAGGCTTATCGTTGGCTGGCTGACTCGCGTGATGAATATACCGGTGAACGTCTCGACGCACTCGAAGATCCGTTCCGCCTGTATCGTTGCCACACGATCATGAACTGCACCAATACCTGCCCAAAAGGCCTGAACCCGGCATTGGCGATCACCGAAATCAAAAAGATGATCGCAGAACGCCGCGCCTGATCGGCTCGCACCATAAAAAAGTCTTTTTAAGACAAAAAGTTAAAGCCGCCGGAGATCGGATGATCCCGGCGGCTTTTTCTGTTTTAATACTGTTCATAAAGACAACCTAGCCCGGATAATCGGGCGCGAGCAAAGGCAAATCCATGAAAAAGGCGCATTGGCTGTTCCCCCTTAGCGGCGCGGCATATGGCTTCGCATTCTGGTATCTGATCGATTATCGCTGGGAGGATCATTATCTTCTGGCGAGCCTGATGACGTTTATCGCGGGGCTGGCCTATTGCAGCTGGTTTGCCATCGGGGTGCGGCGCCTGCGCGATGATCTTGCCGTGACGTTGGTCCTGCCATTGTTTGCGGCCCTGCAGGTGCTGGCGTTTCAGCATCTGGTCGGGTTCGAGCATACGGACGAAACCGTCATTTTCGGTCTGCTGGCTTGCCAGGCGCTTTGGGTCGGGGTTGCTGTTGGCATCTGGCGCATTTGGGGGCCATTGCAAACGACTGTTCTGCCAAACTATCCGGATCGGGCGGCATTAGTGCCGGAAATCTGGTCGATCAAGCTGGCATTGGCTTTCGGTTTGGTCGGGGTTGGGGTTTTCTGGCCGGTTTTCTATGCGCTGTGTTCGCTGTTTATGCTGGTTGGCATTGACCAGATATGGGAACTGATCAGCGAGGCATATGTTGCCTTACCCCTTTCGGGGGCGGCCTTTGCAACCGGTATTCTGATTGCCCGGGAAAAGTCTGGGCTTCTGATCCCGGTCCGTCAGGTGATTGGCGGAATGTTCCGCATTCTTTACCCGATTCAGGCATGCGGGCTTTTCCTGTTTCTGGTTGCTGCCGCGCTTGGCGGTTGGGAAGTCCTGCTGGATCAGGATTTTGGTGTCTGGTGGACCGTGATGGCCGCCGCAGCAGGGCTTAGCTATTTGCTGTTTGGTGCGGTTCAGGCAGGCGAAGGTGCTACTCTGTTTGGCCGGATTGGCGATCGCGTCTTTCGCTTTACATTATGGATGGCGCCGATATTCGCCCTGATTGCGATGGCGACGATTTATATCCGGGTGCGTGAATATGGCCTGACC
>CBIHMD010000255.1:0-4778 GCA_966210655.1 uncultured Thalassospira sp. | reverse complement strand
AGGTCATCAACCGCAACGCGGAGACGCTGGTCGTGATCGTGCCTGCGGGCACCCATCCAAGGCAAAGGCATGATGTCATGAGCGATATCGTCAATCCGCAAATCACCGATGCCGTGACACAGACCAACGTCAAGGTGCTGGGCGAAAGCCCGGCACAGGCGGTATCGATCGCCCTGCAATCGCATTCCCACGCAACGGGACTGGCCATGGAAAACGCCACCCTGACACAGGGAAACATGCAACAGGTCGCCAATACCGCAACTTCGAAGCTGGTGGCAATGATCACCGCCCAGGCCGGTGGTTAAGAAAAGCCCCGTTCGGGAATTTTGTCACAAAGATCAATCATCTGCGTCAAAACGGGTACGGTCATCGTGACCGCCAAATCGGAGGAAGAAATGGCTATTCCAACCCCAGTGAACGGTCAGATCACAGATGCGGTGACCCAGACATCGGTCAGCGTTCTCGGCTCGGCCCCGGCGAACGCCATGGGCATGATCTATCAAAGTGCCGCCCACTCGACATCGATCCTGTTCCAGAATGCCATTCAGGCCCAGCAACAGGCTTCCATGTGCTCGCAGGCTGCCACCAATATGGGTGTCATGCAGCTTTACTCGGTCAATACCATGGCCGGGGCACAGGCAACCGCCAAGATGTCGCGCTCGGACAACAGCAATACACTTCTGACCCTTTTGGTCATTTTGGCAGCAACTCGCCGTTAGGCAGAATTCGGATGTCACGCGCCGTGCGTGTTATCCGGACATTTCAGTGAGGGCGTGACATGGCAGACAACACCCCGGTTAATTCCCAGATTACGGACGCGGTCACACAGACCAACGTCAAGGTACTGGGCGAAGCTCCGGCGCAGGCAATGGGGCTCGTATATCAGACGATGGCACATTCCATCAGTCTTTCGATGCAGAACGCCATGCAAACCCAGGGCGGCCTGCAACAGATTGGCAACGCCGTAACTTCCAGCGCGTGTCGCATGATCCTCGACAGCACCGGTGGCGGCATGGGTGGTGGCGGCAAAACCTGACGCTGCCACCATACGCACCACACCGAAATACCCGGAAAGTTTGCGCCCTGAATCTGAAAATGCCCCGTTAACGCAATGAGGCCCGTCATGGCAGATGATACCGATCCCAACGCGTCCAACACGGCCGATAGCAGCACCCCGCCCGCCGCCGGCACCGGCACCGGCAACCCGGCGGACACTTCCGCCGACGGATCAACGGGCAGTTCAACAGTCAGCCCGTCTTCGGATGGTTCAGCAAGCCCCGAATCCTCTGGGGCGTCGGGTGAATCTGCTGACAGCCCCCCCTCAGATAGCAGCCCGTCATCGGGCAGCAGCACCAGTTCGCCCCCGCTTAGCACCGCCCTTAATCCGCAAATCGTGCAGGCCGTCGGCACCACAAATCATGCGGTGCGGAATGGTGCCGGTCCGGGGGCAAACGGGATAGCCTATCAGAAGGTGGCACAGGCCGCAGCCTATGCCGTGCAGGACAGCACCGATTACATGCGCAACATCATGTCGATGGCGTCCGCCACCACCGGTGTCGCCCTGCAAAAGATGCTGGTGGAAAAAAAGACCGACCCCTATGCCGATATCATCAAGGCGGCAACACAGGCCGTCACCGATGCACAGCAAACATTTACCAATGTTGGCACGGCAGCAAGCGGGGTGGTCAAGGATTTCGACACCATGGCATAATGGTGTGATGAATATCAGCCTGCCTGCATCAACTGAATACGTTCACAGGCCTCGGTAAAGTCAGGGGCGAACAGTTTAAGGCTCAGCCCCGTCCCGTGAAGTTCATAGGCCCCCATTTCCTGCGTCGGGCAGGAAATGAATTTTGCCACCTGATGACTGACCAGAACCCGTTTACCAAGCTGCTTGGTCAGTTGTTCGATCCGCGCGGCTTCGTTTGCCGCCTGCCCGACCACGGTGAAATCGACACGATCAGGCACGCCGACATTCCCGTAAATCACATCACCGACATGCATACCCAGGCCATAGTCAAAAGCAGGCAATCCGGTTTCTTCGCGCTGGGCATTCAGTTGATCGATATTAAGCTGCGCCTCGGCCGCGGCATAAACCGCCGCCGTGCAGGCCTGTTCCAGATCCTGTTCATCCTCGCGGATCGGAAAAATCGCAAGCGTCGCGTCCCCGATATAGCGCAAAACCTGCCCGCCATGCTTAAGAACCGCACCGGCAGTTGCCGCAAAGAAATCGTTCATTTCGCCTAAGAAAGCATCATCCCCAACCCGGGCTGCAACCGAGGTCGAATTGCGCATGTCCGAGAACCAGATCACCGCGCGCGTCCTGGTACTGTCGCCCAGCTTGATCTGGCCGTCGCGCACCCGGTGCCCGGCATCAGACCCCAGATATGTCTGAAGAATGGTTTTGGTTTCTTCATGCATGATGCGCATTTTGCACGACACGGCAAAACGGCGCTGGATCGATGACAGGATCGCCAGATCCTCGTCGGTAAAGCCGCTGGGCCGGCGCGTCAGATAGGTCATGAAGATACGGTTCGCCCCCAGCGTACTGTCGCGGTCCGTAGTGAACGGCGTCATCAGCGCCAGATAATCGGTTCCGCCGGATTTGCGGAAAGTCTGCAAAACATTGAAATCAAGGATCGCTCCTGGTCCGATCAGATGGCGGCGCATAAAGGTGACATCGTTCTCGGACATCCACTTCATCGGGCTGTCAAGCCAGTCCGGGTTCTTTTCGCGCACATCAAGATGAAGCGACCGTTCAACCCGCCCCTGATCCTTTGACCAGATATAGGAAACACCTTCGTAAAGCGGATGCAGGGTCTTGAAGCCGACCATTACACGTTCGATCGGAATCCCCGCAGCAACAAGCCGCGATACCATGCCTTCGACAATTGCATCGATATCGGTATCTTCAAGCGCGCGTTCCATCAGCCAGTCATTGACCGCCCGCACAAAGCCACCGCCCGACAGGGCACTGTTGGTGCCCGGCAGCGACGTGACATTACTCGTCGGTTTTGAATGTTCTGACATGGCTTGCTCCGCCCAATTCTTACGCTGATATTACACCGCATAAATGGGACAGGCTTACGATTTCGCAATCGCAAAATCGCAAAAACTGTACTGCCGGGTATTATTCCTGACAAAACCCGGTCAATCCAGCGAAACCTTTTGCTTTCGACTTTCGGATCAATGGGCTATCGGCGGCAGATACATACGGGCCAGAAGCCCGCCTGCAGGCGCATCTTCCAGATAAATCTCGCCGCCATGGGACCGGATTGCGGTGCGGGCAATCGCAAGACCAAGCCCGATCCCGCCTGTTTCGCGATTGCGCGATGTTTCAAGCCGGAAGAACGGCTCGAACACCTGATCGCGCTGATCAACGGGAATACCCGGCCCGTCATCGCTGATTTCGATCCACATGCCGCCATCCTCGGCCGGCTTCAGAGCCACCTCGACCTGATCGCCAAATGTCAGGGCATTTGAAATCAGATTGCCCAGAGCACGCTTGATCGACAGCCGCCGACACGGATAAACCCGCGATGCCCCGTCGCCCAGAAAACGGATCGGACGGCCTGTTTCAGCCAGATCTTCGACCGCCGCCTCGATCAGGGCGGCGATATCGATCTTGCGGGTTTCCTCGTTCGCGGTTTCCTCGCGGGCCATAGTCATTGCCGCTTCGACCATCTGTTCAATTTGATTAAGCGTTTCAATGATCCGAGACCGGTAGTCGGCCTCCTCGACAAATTCGGGACGCAGGGGAAGCGATGTGATCGGGGTGCGCAGATCGTGCGAAATCGCCGCCAACATTCTTGTTCGATCCTCGACAAAGCGTTTCAGCCTTGCGGTCATCTTGTTGAATGCCTTGGCTGCACGCCGGATTTCAATCGGACCGTTTTCCGGTACCGGTTCGGGATAATCACCGCGCCCGACCCGGTCGGCCGCCTGTGCCAGTACCGCCCATGATCGCGTCATGCGGCGCGCCAGGAAAAAGGCAATCATCCCGATCAGGATCGCCGAAACAGCAATGCGCAGGATATTTTGCAGCACCACGCGCGGCGGCGGGGCAACGCCATTGATCCGCGCTTCCAGCCAGATCACCGGTTGATCAAGATTCTGCGTATCCCCATTTGTCGCGGCATCGTCTGTCGTAGCATCGTCGCCATTCGCGGGAAAGATCGGAACGCTGATCTGCATAAGAGGGGCTGCGACACAATCCAGATGATCAAAAAACCGCGGGCGTTTTCTGCCCGGTTGATAGGATTCCCAATCACCAGACCAATCCTTGCCATGCCTTTTGCCATGGCGATCTTCATCCTCGTCGTGATGTTTTTTGCGGTCCTTTTTCTCGCGTTCCTCGACCGCGCGGCAATCGTCTTCGGACAGGATATGCACACGCGCCGGAACCACCGGGCTCTCAAGCGCCTGATTAAGGCGTTCGCTTAATGTGTAACTGATGTCTGACATCGGAAGGCTGTTATCGGGCGCATCAACCAGACGCATGATGCTTTGCGGTGACTGGCCGACCCGCAGCACATCGCGCCAGTTTTCCGACGGCGTTGCTGCCAAAACACGCGAAATCGCTGCCACACGCGCCAGCGCCCCGCCGCGCCGCTCGCTTAACAACGCATCGCGCCGTTCCTCGGCCAGAAGCAATCCCAGAACGACATGAGTCAAAATAACCGCCCCCAGGATCAGCAAAACAAGCTGCCCGACAAGGGTTTGCGGCCAGAAACGGGAAATGAAACCACGCAGTTTCATTTTTTCACCACGTCGCAGGT
>CBIHMD010000254.1:0-4826 GCA_966210655.1 uncultured Thalassospira sp. | reverse complement strand
CATCTGCGCGAGCCGCGCGATTGGCGTTTCAAGTTATCTGGCCGATCTGATTGTCGCAATGTCGCTGTTATGCGTTTTGATCGGCGGGTTTCTGACCCGATTCAAGGTCCATTTCGAACGCCAGAAATCAGCGGGTTAAAGGGAAAGACCATGGAAATCATCGACATCCTTTTGACCGCGAATTTCTGGGCCGCCGCCCTTCGCATAGCCACCCCGCTGATTTTCGGGGTGCTGGGTGCGCTGATTTGTGAACGTGCCGGGGTTCTTAACCTTGGCATTGAAGGAATTTTTACCGCCGGTGCGATGGCGGGATGGATGGCGGTCTGGCTGGGTGCCGGATTGTGGGGTGGCGTTCTGGTCGCCGCCCTTGCCGGGGGCTTTTTCGGTCTGATCCACGCGATCCTGACCGTGCCGCTTGGCCTGTCACAGCATGTGTCTGGGATCGGGGTGACGTTGCTGGCGACCAGCCTGTCGTATTTCACCTATCGCACAGCATTGCCTGATGTGTCTTCCCCGCCGCGAATCGTGCCGTTCCAGCCACTTGATATCCCCATCCTGTCGGATTTGCCGTTTATCGGCCCGGCGCTGTTTTCTCAAACTGCCCTCACGATGCTGGCCCTTGTCATGGTGTTTGTTACCGGCTGGGTTTTGTATCGTACCCCGCTTGGCTTGGCCATCCGGGCGGTGGGCGACAACCCGTCCTCAGTCGAGGCACAGGGATTATCGGTTTATGCGCTGCGCATCGGGGCCGTGGTCGCCGGGTCAAGCCTGATGGCATTGGGCGGTGCGTTTCTGACCATGTCGGCGTTTGATGCGTTTTTCTTTGGCATGATTAATGGCCGTGGCTGGGTTTGCATTGCCCTGACCGTGTTTGCAAGCTGGCGACCGGGCAAGGCGTTGCTGGGGGCGTTGCTGTTTGGTGCGTTGGATGCATTTCAGGTCCGCCTGCAAACCGAGGTCGGCGCGTTTCTGCCATCCCAGGTTTTCCTGATGATGCCTTATCTGTTATCGATTGCCGCCCTGATCATTGTGGCGCGCAAGGCCGATTATCCCAAGGCATTGCTGGTGCCATGGTTCAAGGGACAGCGTTGATTTCATCGCTACCTTTGCGCCAACCCAAGACTCTGATGATTTAAAGCCCCACTTTCGAAGGATGCCGTCATGCAAGCCGATCTGATCCTGAAAAATGCCAATCTGCCCGATGGCCGTACCGGCGTTGATATCGCATGCAAGGATGGTAAGATCATCGAAATCGGGCCGCAATTGCCGATATTGGCGGCCGAGGAAATCGATTGCGACGGAATGCTGGTCAGCCCGCCCTTTGTCGATAGCCATTTCCATATGGATGCGACCCTGTCGCTGGGCCAGCCACGGATGAATGAGTCGGGCACGCTGCTCGAAGGCATCGCACTTTGGGGCGAGCTTAAGCCTCTTTTGACCATCGAGGCGGTGATTGACCGAGCGCTTCGCTATTGCGATCTGGCGGTATCAAAGGGCCTGCTTGCCATTCGAAGCCATGTCGATGTCTGTGATGACCGCCTGCTTGCGGTTGATGCGCTGCTTGAGGTCAAAAAACAGGTCGCTCCCTATATTGATCTGCAACTGGTCGCGTTTCCGCAGGACGGTTATCTGCGCAGCCCGACGGCCAAACAAAACGTCATTCGTGCACTGGACAAGGGCGTTGATGTTGTCGGCGGCATCCCCCATTTCGAACGCACCATGGCAGACGGCGCACAAAGCATTCCCGAACTTTGCGAAATGGCCGCCAAACGTGGCCTTCGGGTTGATATGCATTGCGATGAAACCGACGATCCGCTGTCACGTCACATCGAAATGCTGGCCTATGAGACGCAACGCCTCGGCCTTCAGGGGCGGGTCGCCGGATCGCATCTGACATCGATGCATTCGATGGATAATTATTACGTATCGAAACTGATCGCGCTGATGACCGAGGCCGAGGTCAGCGCGATTGCCAACCCGCTGATCAACATCACCCTTCAGGGTCGCCACGATACATATCCCAAGCGTCGCGGCATGACGCGCGTGCCGGAATTGCGCAAGGCGGGGCTTACCGTCGCCTTTGGGCATGATTGCGTGATGGACCCGTGGTATTCGATGGGATCAGGCGATATGCTTGAAGTCGCATCAATGGGACTGCATGTGGCCCAGATGACGTCACGCGACGATATCCGGGCGTGTTTTGACGCAGTGACCAGCGAACCGGCAAAAATCATGGGCCTTGAAGGATACGGAATTGCGGTTGGCAACAATGCCGATTTCGTCGTGTTGCAGGCCCGCGATACGATCGAGGCCATTCGTCTGCGTGCCAATCGGCTTTATGTCATCCGGCGCGGCCATATCATTGCCGAAACCCCGTTACAGCAAACCCGCCTGCACCTTTCGGAACGGCCGGAAACCCTGCGCGGCGATAATTATGCCCCCCGTTCCAGCGGCAAACAGGAATAACGGAAACACCATGTTTTACGAGCCCGGAAAAACACCCCATAACCTGCCGCATGATCCGTTCAAGGCCTGTGTCGCGCCGCGTCCGATTGGCTGGATTTCGACGGTCGATAAACGGGGGCACGCCAATCTGGCCCCCTATTCGTTTTTCAATGCGGTTTGCGGCAATCCGCCGATGGTGATGTTTGCATCTGGCGGATCGATTGACAGCCTCTCCAATGCGCGGGAAACCGGCGAATTTATCGCCGCCGTTGCCCCGCGTGCCATGCTGCGCGAAATCAATTTCTGTTCGGCACCGTTGCCGCCAGAACAGGACGAATTTGATTATGCTGGTCTTGAAAAGGAACCCGGCAAACTGGTCCGTGCGCATCGGATCAAGGGGGTGCCGATCCATATGGAATGCAAGGTGTTCCAGATTGTCGATCTGCCCGGCCCCGACCCGCAAAGCAAAAACGCCATGGTGATCGGTACGGTTATTGGTTTGCATATCGATGAGGCGATCATTCGCGACGGCATGGTCGATGTGACTTTGTTCGAGCCGCTGGCGCGGCTGGGCTATCACGAATATGCCAGTGTCGCGGAAACCTTTACCGTCCGGCGCGAGGATTTCTGGTAACCGCCCCGCCGGTTCGCTGCCCTAAATTACGACTTTCTGTTGTTTCACGTAAACGACGCACAACCGCAAACAAACTGTCACAGTAAAATTCTAATGTGATCTCTATCACTTGCGCCTGAACCGATGCATAACCGGGTTCGGGCGTTTCTTCGTATACATTACACAATGTGGGGGATCACACCATGAAACGGACGATTGCAGCCGGTTTTGCCGGTATTGCGGCCATGCTTCTTGCGACAACGGCAATGGCGGGCGACGTCAAGGTTTTCGAAACCAAAAGTGCGATTAACAATCTGTCGACTGTCATGGTGGATGGCGGCAAGGCACGTGACCTGACGGTTGGTTTCGGTTCGGGTGCCTATCGCCGTCCGGGTGATCCGGCCAATATGTTTTATGCGATATCGGTTCGCGGTCCGAACTATGTTTGCGATGACGTGCAGGACGTGCTTGGCGTTTCCGAATATGTCGTTTGCCAGGGCCGCAAGGTTCGAGTATATCCGACCCCGGATTATTCGCCGTCGATCTACACGATCTTCCTGAATGATGACGGCAGCTTTGACGTCAAGGACGTCATCACCCTGAAAGACCAGAATGGCGTGCCGCTGACCGGTCTGACCAACAAGCTGTCGGTTGCCAAGACCGAAAAGCCGGTCGATGCCAATGGCAAGGAACTGGTACAGTCGGTTTCGTCAATCGACGCCGAAGGCATCATTCGCCTGTCGGACGGTTCGTACTGGATCGGTGAAGAAAACGGCCCGTCGATCCTGCATGTTGCAGCCGATGGCACGGTGAATGAACGTATCGTTCCTGCCGGTTCGGAAAAGGATTTCGAAGGTTCGGCCTATAAGATTACCGGCGGTCTTCCGGCGATCCTTGTGACCCGCCAGACCAACCGCGGCATTGAATCGATGGCCGTATCCCCCGATGAAAGCAAACTGTATTTCATGGTTCAGAACCCGTTGGCAAACCCGAATGCCGATGCGTACAAAACCGCCAAGAATACCCGTCTGTTTGTCTATGACCGCGTAGAGAGCGAGCTTGCAGGCGAATATATCTATCAGCTTGATGATCCGCAGACCTTCCGCAACGATCCGTCCGACAAGCAGAATGCACCACGCATCTCCGAGGTCCTTGGTCTTGGCGATGACCGCCTGCTGGTTCTGGAACGAACCGATGGCACCACCAAACTGCATGAAGTCAAACTGGATGGTGCATCGAACATTCTGGCATCACGCTGGGACGATATGTCGACCAGCCCATCGCTTGAGCAGGAAAATGACCTGTCAAAGCTTGACCTGAAGGCAGTTGCCAAAACCCTTCGTTTTGACAGTGCCGATTACCCAACGGCCCCGACAAAGATCGAAGGTCTTGCGGTGATGGGGGACGGTGCGCTGGCCCTGATCAACGACAACGATTTCGGCATCAAGGGCGATGCCACCAAGGTACTTCTGATCGAGGATCTGGTTCAGGCAGACAAGTTCTGATCGGTAATCCGGGCATCTGACGAAGCGGGAAAGCTGTTATGCGGCTTTCCCGCTTTTTTATTGGGAGAAATCAGCGTAAAAGCGGTCCATGAAAAAGGATCAGATACACACCCCCCAGACTTTTGACATCCCCGACGGTATCGATGCGGTCATCGAGCCGATGGATGCGACCGGCTATCTGGCCCCTGTCGGCTTTGAAGATCAGCTGCGCGCCGAACTTGGCGACGTGATCGAAAGCCACGACCGCCTGATGTTTGCGCCCG
>CBIHMD010000253.1:0-4837 GCA_966210655.1 uncultured Thalassospira sp. | reverse complement strand
ATTTTGAAGTCTGCAACCTGTGTGGCCGTCCTTGCAGCGGCTGCTTTGACAACGGTTGCACCTGATGCGGATGCGGCTGATCGTGTTCGCTGGAAAATGGGCTCGACCTATCCGGGCAGCCTGACCCAGCTTGGCACGCTCGGCAAACGCGTTGATGAAAAAATCGACGAAGTTTCCGGCGGCAACATTCAGATTAAATTCTATGAGCCGGGCGCGCTTGTTCCGGCACTTGAAGTATTTGATGCGGTTTCAACCGGCTCCATCGATGCGGCCTTCTCCACCCCGGGGTACTGGGCGGGCAAGGTTCCGGCATTGCAGCTTTTCGGTGCCGTTCCGTTCGGTCCGCAGGCTGGTGAATATCTGGCATGGGTCAAATTTGGCGGCGGTCAGGAAATCTTTGACAGGCTTTATGCCGAACATGGCATCAAGTCGCTGTTCTGTGGCCTGATCGCGCCGGAAGCTTCGGGCTGGTTCTCCAAGGAAATCAACACGGTTGAAGACCTTAAAGGTCTGAAAATGCGCTTCTTTGGTCTTGGCGCGAAAGTCATGGAAAAGCTTGGTGTCTCGACCCAGCTTCTGGCAGGTGGCGATATCTATCCCGCCCTTGAACTCGGCACGATTGATGCGACCGAATTCTCGATGCCGGCCATCGACCTGAAACTCGGCTTCCATCAGGTTGCCAAATACTATTATTTCCCCGGCTGGCATCAGCAATCCACCCTGTTCGATCTGATGATCAACAAGGAAAAGTGGGATGGGCTCGACAAAACCCAGCAGGCCCAAATCGAAGCGGTTTGTAACGACAACCTGGCCTATGGTTTTGCCGAAGGTGAAGCCATCCAGTTCGCAGCCCTTAAGGAACTTAAGGAAAAAGGTGTGAACATCAAAACCTGGTCCCCGGAGATGCTCGATGCAATGCGTGGAGCATGGGAAGAGGTTGCGACTGAACTTTCCGCAGAAGATGCCGCTTTCAAGGAAGCTTACGATAGCCTCCAGTCTTTCCGCGAGAATTATAAAATCTGGAAAGATATCGGATATCTGAAGTGATTTTTCCGGTGTCTGGTATCCAGAATACCAGATCATAAGAGAAGTCTCGGCAAGGCCGGGCGCCAGACGGCCCCGGCCTTGACCGCGATCAAGAAAAGACCCGGGAGGCTTTTTAATGGAAGCGCTACTAAAACTGAGCGACGGCATTGATGCACTCGTTTCCCGTATCGGGAAATGGGCGGCCCTGCTCGCAGTTCCGCTGATGCTGACGATCATGTATGACGTGATCCAGCGTAAATTCGGCGGCCAGGGATCCATCAAATTGCAGGAACTGGAATGGCATCTCCATACCGGCCTGTTTATGCTGTGTTTCGGTTTTGCCTATATCCGCGATGCGCATGTCCGCATCGAACTCATCCGCGACAATCTGCGTCCGCGCACACGCGCCATCGTCGAAATGATCGGGGCGATCATCTGCATTCTGCCGTTTTGCGCGCTGGTGCTTTATTTCGGTTTTGATTTTGTTGTTCGCTCATACGAAACCCACGAAGTTTCGGCCGCAACCACCGGCCTTACGCATCGCTGGATCATCAAATCAACCATCCCCGTCGGCTTCGGCCTTCTCGCCATGGCCGGTCTTTCGGTCTTCCTGAAATGCTATGTCTTTGTGTTCGGACCAAGCAACCTGCGCAATCGCGCCGGTTATTACGTCGGCACACATCATGCTGATCTTGGCGACGCTGCCGCCAAGCTCGAAGACTGATCGCGGAACGGGGATAATTCCAAATGGAAAACTTCTATATCGAAGACTGGTTTCCGCTGATCATGTTTGCCTCGCTGGGCATTCTGGTTTTCTCGGGGCTGCCGGTCGCATTCGTCATTTCAGGCATCGGGATCGCCTTTGGCTTCCTTGGCATGGCCTATGACGTCTTTTCATTCATTGAATTCTTCAACATCGTATCGCGCATCTGGGGGGGCATCGCCGAAAACATGGTGATGGTTGCCGTGCCGATGTTCATCTATATGGGCACGATGCTGGAAAAAAGCGGTGTTGCCGAAGACCTGCTTGAATGTCTTAACGTGCTGATGCGCAAAGTGCCGGGCGGTCTGGCCCTGTCGGTTACCCTTATGGGCACAATCATGGCCGCCACCACCGGCATTATCGGTGCGTCGGTTGTGATGATGACCCTGCTTGCCCTGCCGGTCATGATGCGCCGCAATTACGATCCGTCGCTTGCGACCGGGACGATTGCGGCATCGGGAACGCTGGGTATTCTGATCCCGCCAAGCATCATGCTGGTTCTGATGTCTGACCTGATGTCGGTTTCGGTCGGCAATCTGTTTCTGGCCGCAGTCATTCCCGGCCTTCTGCTGGCATCGCTCTATACCATCTACATCTTTGTGCGTTGCCAGCTTCAACCCCATCTTGCGCCCCCCTTGCCCGACGCCGAAGCCGTGCATGGCATCGACATGGTGCGCATGATGCTGCGCAGCTTCATCCCGCCGGTTTTCCTGATTGTGCTGGTTCTGGGCTCGATCTTTGCCGGTTTTGCCACCCCGACCGAGGCCGCAGGTGTTGGCGCGCTTGGTGCCACTTTTCTGGCACTGGTCAAAGGGCGGCTGAAATGGGATGTGCTTAAAGACGTCTGTGAACGGTCAGCCCTGACCGGGGCGATGCTGTTCTTCCTGTTTGCCGGTGCGACGGTCTTTTCCTATGTGTTCCGGTCACTGGGCGGGGATGATCTGGTCATTGATCTGGTTGACAGTGCAGGCCTTGGGGCGTGGGGCGTTCTGTTCCTGCTGATGCTGATCGTCTTTGTGCTTGGCTTCTTCTTTGACTGGGTCGAAATCACCCTGATCGTTTTGCCGATTTTCGCACCTGTCATTGCCCAGCTTGATTTCGGTGATCACCTTGCCGTCGCAGGCGTTGGTCCAACCGAAACACAGGTTCTGACCTGGTTTGCGGTTATGGTTGCGGTGAACCTGCAAACCAGTTTCCTGACACCGCCATTCGGGTTTGCCCTGTTCTATCTTAAGGGCGTCGCACCAAAATCGATCACCATCCAGCAGATTTACAAAGGCATCATTCCCTTTGTGATTCTGCAGGTGATCGGGCTGTTGCTGGTGATGTATTTCCCGGAACTGGCACTTTGGATGCCCAATACCCTGCTTGAATAGGGTCTTGGCCCTGACACATCAAAGGCGCCGTGCAAACGGCGCCTTTTTTGTTTGCTGTCACCGGTTACCCAAAGGAAAGCCGCCCGAAAGGGCGGCTGCGATATCGCAAGGAATGCCTGCCTGTTCTGTTATTGCGTCAGGTTCCGCTCGCTTGGCAATTGCAACATGCGGCCCATCAGGTAATCGACATCGTCAGAATCAAACTCGACCCCAAGATCACCATACTGGGTCAGAACCCGTTCAATCATCCGGCGTGAATACCGTTCGCGGTCACGTTCCCCGCCATCCAGATCGGTTTCACGCGCCACTTCCACCGCCGCCCGGACCCCGGGGAAGAAATGGGCTGGCATTTCGGCCTTGTTATAAATCGCTTCAAGGCCGAACGGGCCGCTGTCATGGATCAGGATGCGGGTATTGATCAGTGATACCCCGGCACGACGCGCAAGGGCGGCCTCGAAAAAGGCAACATCCCCCATGCAAAGCGCGCGCAGGATCAATCCGCTGGTCAGACGGTTGTTGGTATGAAGATGTTCGACCAGCAATTCGACATCGCGTTCTTCCGCACCGTCACCGAGAAGCCCGATGGTGGCACTTTCCTGCGACTGGGTCATGACCGCGTTGACAATCCCCTCGGGGATATGGCCGCGCGCAATCAGTTCGGATCGCATCCGGTCCGATACCAGCGTCACCAGCCGTTCGGCAATCGTGATCGGCAGATGGTTGCGTTCGATCATCGGTTTCTGGATGCGTTCATTCTCGCCGAATTCGTCGACAACCTTTTGCAAGGACCGTTCGCTGATCTGCGCACCGTCATTTGAAATCAGATCCACCATGACGTCTTCATGGCCGATATCAACAAGGGTCGCCGAAACAACTTCCGACACATGCGGGCGCGATGCGATGGCACGTTGTTTTTCAACGCTGTCGGCATTGTCACCAATGATGTCGACCAGATCGTTATCGTTCAGAACTTCGGAGAATTTCAGGATCGGCAGGGCCACATCATCAACGTCGCGCGCCAAAGTCGCCGCAACATCATGGGGCACCAGCGGGGTCTGTTTCAGGTTCTTGGCCAATGCCTTGCGCACACGCACTTCGGCATCGCGCACCATCAGACGAAAAATGTCTTCGGCAAGAACACGTTCGCTGTCGCTCAGGCTATCTGAAGAAAATTCACGGCTGATCTTGTCGGCCGTTTCGGCACGATTCTTCCCGGAAGGATCCTGGATCAGGTTATTAAGATCTTCTTTGGTTATACGCGGCAATGGAGCTCTCCCGGCACGCTAAGCAATCGGCTGCCAACCATTTGTATATCTTTATACACCGTAGGCGCGATTGACTAAACGCAAATTATTCAGTTCGTGCTTATGCTAAATGTCGTGTCGAAATCGCGAAACTCAACAGTAAGCCCATCTTTTTTAACGAAAAGCGAATTTTCGGTTCTGTTTGTGTTTTTCGGTTCACTTGGGAACCAACCAACGACAGAATGCAGTGGGGACCCTATCACTGCAGACCAAGAGAGGCCCGCAATATGAATTTGACCAAAACGCTTACCATCGCCGCCAGTCTGGCCGTTCTCGGCATGACCCCGGCAATGGCCGGTGATGCTGCAAACGGTGAAAATGTATTCTAGAAATGCGCTGCCTGCCACAGCGTGGAACCCGGCCAGAAC
>CBIHMD010000252.1:0-4839 GCA_966210655.1 uncultured Thalassospira sp. | reverse complement strand
GCATGGCATATGCCGATGTTGAGTTCAAACCGCTGGAAAAAGACCCGGAAACCATCGTGTTCGGTTTCATCTCGACTGAGTCGAGTTCAAACCTGAAAGCCCAGTGGCAGCCGATGATTGACGACATGGAAGAAGTGCTTGGCAAAAAAGTCGAAGCATTCTTCGCACCGGATTATGCCGGGATCATCGAAGGCATGCGTTTCGGCAAGGTTCACGTTGGCTGGTTTGGTAACAAGTCGGCGATGGAAGCTGTTGATCGTGCAGGTGGTGAAGTTTTCGTTCAGACATCGAAAAGCGATGGTACCAACGGTTATTATTCCCACATCATCACCCAGGCCGACAACGACAAGATCAACAGCCTTCAGGATATGCTGAAATGCGATCATTCGCTGAATTTCGGTATTGGTGATCCGAACTCGACCTCGGGCTTCCTGGTTCCGACCTATTATGTTTTCGCCAAAAACGGTGTTGACGCCAAAGAATGCTTCAAAACTGTTCGTAACGCGAACCATGAAACGAACC
This sequence comes from uncultured Thalassospira sp., assembly GCA_966210655.1. GTDB lineage: Bacteria > Pseudomonadota > Alphaproteobacteria > Rhodospirillales > Thalassospiraceae > Thalassospira. The sequence goes on along the minus strand of CBIHMD010000252.1, from coordinate 4,317 downwards.
TGATGGCGACGGCCAATAATCAGGTTGACGTTGCGGCCAACAATTCCGAACAGCTTGCCCGTACCCAGATGGTCAAGCCGGAAATCACCGACAAGGTCAAGGTTATCTGGACCTCGCCGCTGATTCCGTCTGACCCGATGGTTTACCGCAAAGACCTGTCGCGCGAACTGAAATCCGAAATCAAGGCATTCTTCCTTGGTTATGGTCGTCTGGGCGACGTTGAAGAAGCCAACAAGGTTCTTGGCGGCATTCAGGATGGCATGGGCAAATTCATGGAAAGCAGCAATGCGCAGCTTTACCCGATCCGTCAGCTTGACCTGTTTAAAGACAAGCTGAAAATCGAAAACACTGCCGAGCTTTCTGCGGATGAAAAAGCCGCCCGTGTTGCCGAGATCGACAAGAAACTGGCTGAACTCGACATACTGGTTTCTTACGAGTAACCGGCCTTATGACAGGGAGCCCACAAGATGCGGGCTCCCTGTTTGCTTTTACCTTCCGGGATTGACACCATGAACAGCAGCCTTTCGACATCTGCCGTAACCGCCGCAGAACTTCCGCCGCGCGATCTGAAACGTTCAGGCGCAAGTTTCCTTCTTTGGGCGTTCATTCTGGCCATTCTGGCCCTGTCCTGGGAGGGGGCCGACATGCGGCCCATGGCCCTGATTGAAAACAGTGGCAACATGGTCGATTTCGCGGACGGGTTTTTCCCGCCGGATTTCCTGATGTGGAAAACCTATGTCAGCGAAATGTGGATCACGATCCAGATTGCGATCTGGGGCACGGCGCTTGCGATTGTCTGTTCGATCCCGTTTGGCATTCTGTGTTCTGAAAACATTGTTCCGTTCTGGGTTTACCAGCCGGTGCGCCGACTGATGGATTCCTTCCGCGCGATCAATGAAATGGTTTTTGCCATGCTGTTCGTTGTTGCGGTTGGTCTTGGTCCGTTTGCCGGTGTGCTTGCCCTTTGGATTCATACCACCGGCGTTCTGGCAAAGCTGTTTTCAGAAGCCGTCGAGGCGATTGATCCCGAACCGGTTGAAGGCATCCGGGCCACCGGTGCCAATGGGTTGCAGGAAGTGATATTTGGCGTGATCCCGCAGGTCTTGCCGCTCTGGATTTCCTATTCGCTGTATCGGTTTGAAAGCAATGTGCGTTCGGCAACCGTTCTGGGTATTGTCGGGGCAGGTGGCATCGGCATGGTTTTGTGGGAATATATTCGCGGTTTTTATTACGCGGAAACGGCGGCGGTCATGATCATCATCATCCTGTCGGTCAGCCTGCTTGATATTGCATCCCAACGTTTGCGCAAACTGGTGACGTGAGCATGAGTTTCAGGATTACGCAGGCCAAACCGGCAATGAAACACTTGTCGGAGGCCCCGACGATTGATCCGAGTGCGGTGGTGGTTGATTGCGAATTTGGTGTCTGGACCGAAGTGGGTGCGCGCACCAGTATTCGTGAAAGCGTGATGGGTGATTATTCCTATGTCGTCAATGACAGCGAGATCATCTATTCCGACATCGGCAAATTCGTAAATATCGCGGCCCATACAAGGATCAATCCGGGGCAGCATCCGATGGACCGGGCATCGATGCATCATTTCCAGTACCGGTCGAGTGCCTATGAGCTTGGCGATGATGATCCGGCGTTTTTTGACTGGCGGCGCGAAAAGCGGGTGAAGCTTGATCATGATGTCTGGATCGGGCATGGCGCGATTGTTCAGGGCGGGGTAACCATCGGGATCGGGTCGGTTGTCGGTTCGGGTGCGGTGGTGACCAAGGATGTGCCGCCCTACACCATCGTCACGGGTATTCCGGCCACCCCGCTTCGCCCGCGATTTGATGCGGAAATTGTCGATGCGCTGCTTCGTATTTGCTGGTGGGACTGGGATCATGCAACATTGGCAGAACGGCTTGACGATTTTCGGCGTCTGCCGGTACGGGATTTCTGTCTGAAATACGATCTGCGATAAATCGAAAGCCAGTTCGAGGCCACATGACCGACTATCAGCGTTATGCTGTTTATTATGCAGCGAAAGCCGACAGTGATCTGGCGGCTTTTGGCAATGCCTGGCTGGGGCGTGATCCCGAAACCGGACGGGAAATGGATCGCCCGGCTGCCATCGGCCTTGCCGATGGCGAGGTCGCGGCGATAACCGTTTCCCCGTCGCGATACGGGTTTCATGGCACCCTGAAACCGCCATTCGCCTTAAAGGATGGGCAGACGCGCGTGCAGCTTGAACGTGCGATTGCCGACTATTGTGCGGGAGCGTCTTCAGTGACGTGTGGCCCGCTTTTGCTGAAATCGATTGGCAGTTTTATTGCCCTGATCCCGACTGCTCCGACCGATCCGCTTGGTGCGCTGGCGTCTGGTCTGGTGCAGGCGCTTGACGGTTTTCGGCAGCCCGAAGACGAAGCCGCGATGAATAAACGCCGTGCATCGGGGTTAAGTGATCGACAGGAAGAATATCTGGTCAGATGGGGTTATCCCTATGTGATGGAAGAATTCCGTTTTCACCTGACGCTGACAGACAAGCTTGACCCGGACCGGATGATGCGGGTGCGTGATGCGGTGGCCCCGATTGTTGCACCATTGTGCGAGGCACCATTTACGATCAGCGATGTCTGTCTTTTTGGTGATCCGGGTGATGGAAAGCCGTTTGATTTGTTGCGGCGTTTTGCGCTTGGATGACAGGTGATTGCGCCGTGGGACTTAAAAAATGCTGCAGTGTTTTGCTGCAGCATTTTTTGTTCAGACTACCCGGTTTCCGGGCGCTTGATCCGTGTGTGCCGGGCGGTGGAAAATGGCATCAATGAAGCGGCCAATACCGGTTTCAAGGTCATTGTCATTTTCAACAGCGATCACGTTGGGACCATCGACCTGATAGGCCGATGCGCGCCGCAGGCGTTGTTCGATATCGTCGGAACTTTCGCGGCCACGGGTCACAAGGCGTTGGCGAAGGGCGTCTTCGTGCGCCCGGATGCTGATGACCCGGACGGCATCATGGCCCAGCAGATCGCGGGCGTCGTCAATCACGCTGCGCGAGGCATTTACGACAACGATTTTGCCGTTGGCGACGTCGTTCTGGACATGATTGGGAATGCCGTAACAAAGATTGTGCGCCCGCCAGCTCAGCAGGAAGGCACCCTGCTTTGCCATGGATGCAAAATCCTCGGCGCGGACCGGAATATGGATTTCGCCAACCGATCCGGCCGGGCGGGTAATGCAACGACGGGGAAACAGGATGGTTTCATCGTCATGCAAACGCGCCCGTGCCGCATCCAATAGGGTATCCTTGCCAACCCCGCTGGGGCCGACGACAAGAATCAGTAATCCATTTTCCGAAGCGCCATGATGGATGTCATGGCGCGCGGTCATGACACGCGGCTTCCCAGACGCCACACACCGCGCACAATCGGATGATGCGGTGAATGATGGACACGGATCAGATCGCCGCGTTTGCCAACCGCAATCTCGCCCCGGTCATCAAGGCCGACCTGTCTGGCCGGGGTCAGGGTCGCGGTACGCACCGCACGCGGAAGATCATAGGCGTCGAAATCATCAAACAGCTTCATCACGCCATGCAGCAGGCTGTGCGGGACATAGTCGCTTGAAATAATGTCGAGATATCCGTGTTTCGCCAGATCGCCTGCTGCGACATTGCCGCTGTGCGAGCCGCCGCGTACAAGGTTTGGCCCGCCCATCATCACACCAAGTCCGCCTTCATGCGATGCCTTGGCGGCTTCTAGTGTCGTCGGGAATTCGGCCACCGTCATTTTATCGGCGACGGCTTCGGCGACATGGGCATTGGTTGCGTCATCGTGGCTTGCCAGTGCCAGATTTTTTTGATGGGCAAGTTCGACGACATGGCGGCGATGCTTGGCGGAATACAGTTCGGAATCACGTTTGCGGCTGGCGACGAATTTGCGCATTTCCTCGTCCGAGAGGCCGTATTTGCCCTGATAATAGGTGTAATAGGCGTCCATGCTGACGAATTGGCGCTGTCCCGGCGTGTGATCCATTACCGAGAGCATCCGCACCAGCGGGATATCCACCAGTTTGGCCAAGGCATCAACCATGCCTGGATAGGACGTTTCACAGCGCAGATGCAGTTTGTGATCGGCGCGCAGAAGGTTGTTTTCCTGCGCGTGGCCAAGGGCCTCGACCGATTCAACCAGTCGGACGATGCGTTCGGAGCCTTCGTTGACATCGCCGATGGAGACCGCATCAAATACGGTCGTGATGCCGGCACTGGCGACCTGATTGTCGTGCGCAATGACGGCGTCATACATCCGCTTCCGGCGCTCGCGCGCTTCG
>CBIHMD010000251.1:0-4863 GCA_966210655.1 uncultured Thalassospira sp. | reverse complement strand
GTCTGATTGTGGCTGTGCAATTTTAAGCTGGTCGACAAAAGATCCGGCGGGAACTCTTACGTCCCGGCTTAACTGGCCGGAAATACTCGGACTTGCCTTTGCCGACATCAAGCCAACCGCCGAGGCATTCCTTTCGCAGCTTAGCGACGCATCAAGGGCACAATTGCGCACACCCCTGATCGAAAACCGGTGGCAGGACAAACGTATCGGCACCATGGTGGATTTACGCACATCTGCCGACCAGATGCAGCGTTTCTATCTGATGGCCCAACACCGGATCGAAGAAGACGCTGAAACCGTCACTGTCCTGTTGTTGGAAACCGCACCACAGCAGGAACTTTGCCATCCGTTCGAAACCTACCTGCATCATACGCCGGAACCTTCTATTGCCCTGGATACGAACGGTATTCTGCGCGGCCTGAGCCCGGCACTGGCCGAACTCGCTGGCAAGCAGGTTTATGATTTGATTGGAAAACCATTCGAAGCCCTTTTTCTTCCGGAAGACAGGGAGATGGTTCGCGCAAGTTTCATGGATCAGGCATCTGGCGAGTTTCAGGAAAGCGAACTGGTTTTTCGTATCCCCGATCAGCGTGGAGAAAATCGCTGGCTTGCCTGGCACGGTATCGGACCGTTTGAAGGCATGACCTTCAGCAGTGCACGGGATGTAACCCAGTTTGTCGAAAATGCGAACAAGCTGCGTGATACCCTCGATCAGCTCAAACGCACCAATGAAGATCTTGAACAGTTCGCCTATGTCGCATCCCATGACTTGCAACAGCCTTTACGCATGGTTGCAAGCTATACCCAGCTTCTGAAACGTCGTTATTGCGGGTCACTCGACCAGGAGGCCGACGAATATATCGACTAAGCAGTCGATGGTGCAAAACGCATGCATAAACTGATCAGTCATTTGCTGGAATATGCCAAGACCGGTAGCAGCGACGATGAAATGACCCAAATCGACTGCAATCAGGTGCTGAATGAAGCCCAGGCCGATCTCAAAGCCATTATTGTTCAGGAACAGGCCACCATCACCCATAATGATCTGCCTGTAATCAATGGTGACCGCATCAGTCTGTCACGTCTGTTTCAGAACCTGCTGTCGAATGCCATCAAATACCGTCGTCCCGGTGTGCCGCCTCATATTGATATCCGCGTCATACCCGATCCGGAGGCCCCGGGATTTTGGCGTTTTTCAGTTCGCGACAATGGAATTGGCATTCATCCGGAACATGCCCAACGTATTTTCCGCCTGTTTCAGCGCCTGCATAAAGATGAATTCAGCGGTACCGGTCTTGGCCTTTCTTTATGCCGCAAAATTGCCGAACAGCATGGCGGCAGGATATGGCTTGATACCTCCCGCCCCATAACCGATCCCGGGGCAACGTTCATCTTCACGTTGCGGGGAACGCCTTAGAACTACCGAACGCCTGCCGCAAAATTACCGATGGCAAGCATCTTGCTTGGAAAATCCGGAGAAGGACGGGGCCGGTAAAAGCTGCCCGCTTGAATGCCATCGACCGTTACGGAGCATCATATGACCCACATTAATTTCCGAATCGCCTTCGCGCTAAGCGGAACTCTTTTGCTTGCTGCCTGCGGTTCCGACATGCGAACCATGCCCGACAATCACATGCAGAAACTGGCCTATATGTTCGCCGAGCGGGATGTTAATGCGCCTTTGCCGCGGGGATGGCGTCAGCTCAATGGCACGGAAATCAATTATCGTTTCGCTAACGAAACTTATGCCGTTTATTCCGTTGACGAGGACGAAGAACTTCTGGTGATGCATCTTTCTGATAACGGAACCGGTCGACTTGACGACGATGATGACCGCGAAAGCTGCACGTGGAACAACCTGGTCGATCAGCTCAACATCGAATGCGATGATACCGATATGGAATGGCGCATATACACCAATGGTCCGGACATGATTGCCATCGACCTTGATGAAGATGAATTTGCCATCCTGCGCAAACGCCCCGGCGGATAAGAACCACTTTTCGTACCCCTACCACAAAAAACGGGCCATCCAATGGACAGCCCGTTTTTAATATAATCTTTCAACTGCGCATCAGGCGCGCAGGGAACCGCCTGTAGCCTTTTCAACAGCGGCAACAACCTTCTTGCAAACCCCGTCGATTTCCTCTTCGGTCAGGGTTGCCTTCGTCGGCTGCAGGGTGATCGAGAAAGCAACCGATTTCTTGCCATCCTCGATACCTTTGCCTGCATAAAGGTCAAAGATCGTAACATCCGAAATCAGGTTCCGGTCGACACTGCGGGCTGCCTTGACGATGGCCTCGGACTGAACATTTGCATCCAGAAGGAAGGCAAAGTCGCGTTCAACCGACTGGAAGCTTGATGCATTCAGCAAAGGTCGTCCCGTTCCCTTTTTCTTGGGCATCGGTACATTTTCAACAAACAGTTCAAAGGCAACAACGCGCCCCTTAACACCCAGTGCTTTCAACACTTTCGGGTGCAGTTCGCCAAAATAGCCAAGGACATTTTTCGGGCCCAGCTGCAATACCGCCGACCGACCAGGGTGATACCATGATGGTGCCCCTTCGGCATTGACCTGCACGTTGGCCGATACCGTACCAAGCGCTTCAAGCAGGGCTTCTGCGTCTGCCTTAACATCAAACAGATCGACATCACGGCGCGAACCGGTCCAACTGCGCGGGGTGGTTGCCCCTGATCGCAAACCGGCAGCTACCAGACGCTGATCCCCCGGCTGATCGCCAAAGAATTCCGGCCCGGCCTCAAACAACGCCAGATCGGCAAAACCGCGCGACTGGTTGCGGCCAACTGCCGCGATCAGATTTATAAGGACGTTCGGACGCATCACATCCAGATCCGAACTGATCGGATTGGCAAGGAACAGGCCTGGCTTCAGATCGGTAAACAGTTTTGCCCATCGCGAGTCGGTGAACGACCAGGTAACGGTCTCGAACATCCCGCGCGAAGCCAGTATCCGACGGGTCAAGCCAACCCGTTTCTGGAACGGGCTAAGGGCCGGAACCGGCAGGCTGGTTTCACGTTCCAGCGGCACCGTCGGAATTTTGTCATATCCGACAATGCGCAAAACTTCCTCGACCAGATCGGCTTCGCCGATGACATCAGGACGCCAGGTTGGTGCAACCGCCGTGATAACAGGTGCGGACCCGCTGACCTCAAAACCAAGCGATTTCAGAATCGCAATCGCCTGATCGGCCTCAACCGAAACACCGCCCAGCTCCCGAATACGATCAATACGAAGATCGAAGCTGTTGCGCAGATTAGGGACCTCGCCCGCCTTCACGACATGGGAAACTTCACCACCGCAAATCTCGGTAATCAGACGTGTCGCAACCTCGATACCCCAGGAAATCGACTGCGGGTCGACACCGCGCTCGAACCGGTAACGGGCATCGGAATTGATCTGCAGCTTACGGCCGGTCTTTGCGACACTGATCGGATCGAACAGGGCGCATTCAACGAAGACATTGACCGTTTCATCGACACAACCGGTTTCTTCGCCGCCGATGATACCACCAAGGCCAAGTGCCTTTGCCTGATCGGCGATAACGACCATGCTGTCGGAAAGCGTGTATTCCTTGTTATCAAGTGCCGCAATTTTCTCGCCATTGGTGGCATAGCGGACATTGATGTCACCCGACAGCTTGTCGGCGTCAAACACATGCAACGGACGCGCAAGGTCGTGCGTTACAAGGTTTGTAATATCAACAAGTACCGAAATCGGACGCAGCCCGATGGCTTCGAGACGGGCCTTCAGCCACGCCGGGCTTTCGCCGTTTTTAACCCCCCGGATATAACGACCATAGAATGCCGGAACCGCCGCATTCTGCGCAATATCGGCCGAAATCGAAACACCGACGGGGCTGTCAAACGTGCCCGCAACCGCCTGCTGGCGCGGGTCATCCTTTAGCGTGCCAATGCCGGCAGCCGCCAGATCGCGCGCAATCCCGCGAACACCGGTACAGTCCGGCCGGTTCGGGGTCAGACCGATTTCAATGATCGGATCATCCGCTCCCAGCACGGATGCCACCTGGGCACCAATCGGGGCATCTTCGGGCAGTTCAATAATGCCGTCATGATCTTCGCCAAGGCAAAGTTCGCGGGTCGAACACATCATACCCTGACTTTCGACGCCACGGATTTTGCCCGGTTTCAGTTTCGAGCCGTCAATCGGAATAATCGCGCCCGGTTGTGCCAGGGCAACCTTGATGCCGGTTCGGGCATTGGGTGCACCACAGACAACCTGAATGATCTTTTCACCGGTATTGACCCGGCACAGTTTCAGGCGATCCGCATCCGGATGCTGGCCCGCTTCTTCGATATAGGCGACCCGGATATCTCTAAGCGCCGCCGCACGATCCGTGACACCTTCGATCTCCAGTCCGACATCGGTGAGCTTTTCGGCAATCACGTCGATCGAAGCATCGGTTTCAAGATGCTGTTTCAGCCAGTCGAGTGTGAATTTCATGGTCTTAGCCTCTCACCATATTCGGTACATCCAGCGGCACGAAACCATAGTGTTTCAGCCAGCGCAGATCGGTATCGAAGAAGGTGCGAAGATCGGGAATGCCGTATTTCAGCATCGCGATACGCTCAATCCCCATGCCAAAGGCAAAACCCTGATATTCATTCGGATCAAGCCCGCAAGCCGCAAGAACCCGCGGGTGAACCATACCGCAGCCCAAAATCTCCAGCCAGTCGTCGCCTTCACCAATCTTAAGCTCCCCGCCCTTGCGCGAACAGCCAATGTCCATTTCGGCACTCGGCTCGGTGAAGGGGAAGAAGCTCGGGCGATAGCGAACCGGAACTTCGTCCAGTTCGAAATAGGTTTTAACAAACTCCAGCAGA
>CBIHMD010000250.1:0-4880 GCA_966210655.1 uncultured Thalassospira sp. | reverse complement strand
CGATGCCATTCAGGCCGCCCTTGATAGCCCGCAGGAAGACTGGCCGCAGCCGAAATTCCGCCCGGACCTTCCATCGGGGATCGGCCCGACGGTGGAACTTCTCAAGGTGCTGCTGAAACTGTGTTCCGAGGAAAAGGGCGTTGCCCAGCGTCTGGTAGCATCCAGCGACGATTTGCAGAATATCGCGGCTGATGACGATGCGGATGTTCCGGCAATGCATGGCTGGCGGCGCGAATTGTTCGGGCAATATGCCCTGCAACTCAAGCACGGACAGATCGGGCTGAAGCTCAAGAACGGCGAAGTGGTATTTGTCGAGCTTGAAGCTCGGGACTAGATCCCGCGACCCAATCGAAGACATGAAAAAACGGGCCAGCTTTGGCCCGTTTTTCGTTTTTGCATGTTTTTTGACTGTGGCGGATTATTTCAGCGCCGCTTTCAGGAAGTCTGCGGTGCTTTGCGGTGCGCGGCCGACAACTTTGGTGAAATCATCGCTGGTTTGTTCATAATCGCCATTGCGCGTGCCGACATACATGCCGCTTAACGCCTCGATCAGATGGTCGGGCAGGCCAAAGCTTGCCAGAATGTCGGTATGGACTTCGGGCGGCAGATCGACATAACGGATATCCTTGCCGGTTGCGTCGGCGATGATGGCGGCGATATCGACAAAGCCGATGGGCGTGCCCGAAAGATCATAGGTCTGATTGACATGATCGGCCGGATTGGCAAGCACGGTGGCGGCGGCTTCGGCAAGGTCATTACGCGTGATGTAGCTAACCTTGCGATTGCCTGCCGGGGCACCAAAATCACCGGTTTCAAGCGCATGCGGAACGCCCGCCATCAGAAGGTCGGTATAGAAGCTGTTGCGAAGCAAGGTGAAGGACAGGCCGCTTGCCTTGATGTAGCTTTCGGTGTCGGCATGGATGGCGGCATAGGTAAACGGGCTTTCAGGGCGCGCATCGATAAAGCTGGTATAGACCAGATGTCTGACACCGGCGGCCTTGGCGGCATCAACCGCGGTGCGGTGCTGTTTGATGCGGGTTTCATTATCGGTTTCACCCGAAATGATCAGCGCGATATCAATACCCTTGAACGCATTGGTCATCAGGGCAAGATCATCAAAATCGCCATGGCGGACATCAATGCCTTCGGCGGCCATTTCCTGTGCCTTGGCAATGTTGCGCACACTTGCGGCGATCTGGCTGGCCGGGACACGGTCCAGCAGATGTTTGACAACAAGGCTTCCGAGCTGGCCGGTGGCGCCGGTAACGAGGATTTTCATGGTTTCATTTCTCCGGTAATCGGGGGTGGGCATTGGCCCGTCAATGGAATGAAACTGCATCTGATTTCCCATATGATCAATTCGATCAAGGTGATAGTATTCATGCATGAGTATCGATGAATTGGACCTTGATTATCGTTTGCTGCGGCTTTTCCTGACCATCTATGACGAGGGATCAGTAACAGCAGCAGCCAATCGCCTTGGCGTCGGGCAACCCACCGTCAGCCACGGGCTGGATCGGTTGCGCCAGATTGTCGGCGATCCGCTTTTTGTCCGGTCAGGGCGGGGGATTACGCCCACCGCCCATGCCGATGAAATGGCCGGGCGGGTGCGCATCCTGTTGCAGGATTTGCGCAACCTTGCCCGGGTTGATGCATTTGACCCGAACGATCCGGCGCAATCAGCCCGCTTTGTGATCGGCACCAACGATTACGAGGTCGCGGTGATCATGCCCGAACTGTTTCGCATCATCCGGGGTTCTGCCGCCGATATACGGCTTCGGATTTTGCCGATCCATGGCGATACCAACGTGATCGACCGGTTGCGTAGCGGCCAGCTTGATCTGGCGATTGGCCTGCATATGACGGAAAATGTTGGCGATATCGCGCAACAAACCCTGTTTCGCGAACATATGGCCTGCTTTTACGATGCCGATTGCCATGACGTGCCACCCGACACGCAGGATCGCTACTGCAACGTGCCCCATGCGCGCGTGATCATCGGCAATAACGATCATTCGGCAGTGGACGATGCATTGCACGCCATCGGGCGCAAACGCCGCACGGTGTTGCAGGCATCAACCTTCGCCAGCATCGCAAGCCTGATCCGCGGGACGGATGTGATCGCATCGCTGCCATCGCGGCTTGAACGCAATGTTATGGCGGGATTTGACAGTTGCACCTTCCCGCTTGATTTTCCCGAATACAGCTTTGCCCAGTCCTGGCACGTCCGAAACGCCGCCAGCGCCCCGCATAAATGGCTGCGGGGCGAGATATTCCGCGTGACGCGAAAGCTGGTTTAACTGGCAGGGGCACCAATCCTGATGCCGCCAACCCATCGTTCCCCGGTGTAAAACGCCATGAAATTCCTGGTGCCGGAAAGAACCGCATTGCCGGTTTCGGTAAGCGACAGGGTGCGATCCGGCCACGGTGTTTGGGCCGGGTCTTCGGGGCAGTCAAAAAGCGGTATTTTCGCCCGGCCCATATCAACAAGAACTTCCCAAAACATCAAATCGCCCAGAAACGGCAGTGGATCATAACTTCGCATCAGGTGACCAAAGATTTTTCCCGCTGTGATCGGGCCATGATCCCGGATGATTTGCAGCGTCAGTTTCTGCGTCAGGCCAAGACCGCTTTCGGGATCAGGCAGTTCACGCAGATGCCGATCAAGGGCCGCGATCATGCAGGGGATCGGCGATTGGCTGTTATCGATGATGGTACGCAGCGCATCGGGTTTTGAAGCACGGATCGCGGGCCAGACCGTTTGACCGAATGCCAGCATGTCATCCGAAACCGGTGCACGGGCATTTTCCCAGCACCATATCAGCAGTTCGGGCGAAAGCTGGCCAAGGCCGATGAACCGATCAACCCCCGGCACCCGATCAACGCAAATCAGGTCAAGCCGGGTTTGCGGGCGAAGCGTTGCGATGAAATCCAGCAGAAAGGCCAGTATAAGCTGATCGTAGCTGTCATGTTCAAACCACAGCACGACATGATCATAATCGCCCAGTGTCGCCAGCCCGGCATATTCGCGTTGCAAACGGGAAAGGGCATCGGGATAGTCAATGCGATAGGACGATGCGATAAAACGCGCCCGCGTTTCGATGAAGTCGGGCAGGGGGAGATCCGGCACCGGCCCCTGACAGAATGGATCGGAAAATTCCATGAACGGGCCAACAAAACCGGCCAGTTCAAGGCCATGTCTGATGTCCGAGCCACAGCGCAGATGCAGGGTTTGCGGGGTATCAAGCTTTGGCAGATGGCCCGATGCAATCTGGCGCTGATGTTCGGTAATCCGGTCGATATGGGATTTCAGTTTTGGCCAGCTGGCAAAGCCGTTTTCGCGCGCAATGACAAGCTGGCTATCGGCCAGTTGCAGGTCATCAATGCCCTTGCCGGGCAGGTGGGCCGTAATCCGGGTTTGGGCATCGGCCTGTTGATTGCGGGCGGATTTCAGCAGTTCCTTGGCGCGTTTGCGCTGCTGTTCAAGGTTAAGGCGACCGTCAAATATTCTGGATTTCGATGTGCGTGAAGCAGACATACGATTCCCCTATGCGTAAGCCTGTGTCCGCCAGACAGGCAAGGAAACCGTGTGGTTCATATGTCATCTAAGACCGGGCGCAGCCCTTTCCGCGGACGGGGTGCTTTGGGAAGCAGCCCCAGCATAGCATGTCCGGTCAGGGTTGGGGAAGCTGATCGACGATAACGACCTGGCTTTCACAATCCATCAGTTTGGCAAGTTTTGATAAACGCTGTTCGACGACTTCACCATTCAGGGCCGCGAAATCCCTGTGCAGTTGAAGGATGAGGACCTTGTCCTCAAGCACAAGCGCCGTACCGGGCAGAATGCCTTCGACCCCGCCTGAAAGCGTATGGCCAAGGCGGATGGCGTGACCATAAAGGCGACCGATATTGCGCGTATCATCGTCAAGCAGCCGGTCACTGGATTCATCGCCCTTGAAATTGCCGGTATAGCGCGACCCGATGGTATAGGCGAGGAACACCCGGTCATGATGGTTCAGATCAAGATAGGGGTGATGCAGGATACGGTTATAGCTTTGGATTGCACGGTAATCGGGATGTTCGTTCCAGCCGACATCGCCGATGATGCAGGCGGCAAGGCGCAACCGGCCCAGATTTCCCGGCTGTTCGCGGAAGATCGGTGCCGACCAGCGATAAAGTTCCTCGCCATGCTGATGGAAACGTTCGCCGTCTTCGGCAAAGCTGAGACAGGCATCAAGCAACGGATCGCGTTCGCGCAATTCTTCGGGCAGGGCTTCATACATCCAGCCCTCGCGCAGGCCGTGACTGGAAAACACGACTTCCTTGGCCTGCATGCGTTCAAGCAGCATGTTCATGACAAGCCCCGCATGCGGCAGGCTATCAATACGGCGTTTCGAAACACCACCAACCTTGTCAAGCGACACACGGCTTTGCTGGGAAATGATATGGGTCAGTTCGGCGATTTCGGAACGCGGCATGGTCAGGTTATGGACGACCGAAATCGGATAGTTTTCCTGCGCGATATAAAGCTTGGCAATCGAACGCCACGAACCACCGACAGCTATCAGCGGCTTGTCCGCACCTTCATGCAGCCAGTCGACCGTATCAAGATGGGTTTTGACCTCTGCCTCAAGCCGGGCACGGTCTGCGCCAAATACTGCATGAAGTCGCATGGCGCCGAGCGGCACGCTGACGCTTTTTTTGATCTCGCCTTCCTCAAGCAACACCAGTTCAAGCGACCCGCCACCGATATCACCCATGATGCCGGTGGCACGGCGATCACCGGAAATAATGCCAAAGGCCGAAAGACGGGCTTCTTCAAGCCCGTCGATCACCTTGACGGTCAAACCGGTTTCGGCATGGATGCGGTCGCAAAATGC
>CBIHMD010000249.1:0-4882 GCA_966210655.1 uncultured Thalassospira sp. | reverse complement strand
ATCGCCTATTTACCGGCTTGCAGCGAATGCGATGCCTGTGTCCCCGTCCGTGTCCGGTCAGCAGAGTTTTGCATGACAAAATCATTTCGCCGGATCATCGCAAAAAATAGTGATCTGGTTCGTACAGTCCTGCCACCAGCCGCAACACAGGAACAGTTTCAGTTATTCAGCCAGTATCAGGATGCCCGTCACGGAAACGGAGACATGGCCCGGATGGATGCCCGTGATTATCGGGCGATGATTGAAGACAGTACCGTCGATACGTCGATCTTTGAATACCGCTGTGCGGATGGCAGGCTCATTGCTGTTGCGTTAGTCGATAATCTCTCTGATGGATTGTCCGCGGTTTACAGTTTCTTTGATCCGTCAGAACAGCGACGCGGACTTGGAACCTTTATCATCCTTGATCTGATAAAAGAATCCCAACTCCTTGAATTACAGCATGTTTATTTAGGCTACTGGATCGATGAATGTCGAAAAATGTCCTATAAGATGCGCTTTCAGCCTCTTGAAGGGTATCGTGGAGGAAAATGGACTAGAACCCCTCCACCAGACGGTTCTGGCATATAAATTTTGCTACAGAAAACACTCCCCATACCATTAGACTAAAGTATCTCATACCTACTCTATCGTTGGTTGCCACAGTCTACAGTCGCATATAAGCTCCGCTACAAAACCGCATAACGGTTTTGAGTAAAATAAATCATGAGCTTGCATCTTTGGGAGGCTGTAATCTATGAAACGTCGTCAATTTCTCTCCGGCGCAGCAGTCGCCGGTGCGACCGCTGCGGTCGCGTCTACTTTTGCCAAACCGGCAATCGCACAGGAAGTCCGTGAATGGCGTATGGTCACGACCTGGCCAAAAAACTTCCCGGGTCTGGGGACCGGAGCAAACCTTCTGGCCGAATACGTCAATAAGGCATCAAACGGCCGTATGAAGATCACCGTTTTTGGTGCGGGCGAGATTGTTCCCGCTTTTGAGGCCATTGACGCTGTTGGTAACGGTACCGTCGAAATGGGTCACGGCGCGCCCTATTACTGGAAAGGCAAGGTAGACGCCACGCAGTATATCACGGCCATGCCGTTCGGTCTGAACGCTCAGGAACAGAACGCATGGTTCCAGTGGGGGGCGGCGGTCAGGAACTTTCCGACAAGGTCTATTCCGAACTGAACTGCAAATTCTTCCCGTCGGAGAATACCGGCACCCAGATGGGTGGCTGGTTCAACAAGGAAATGAATACCATTGATGACTATAAAGGTCTGAAAATGCGTATTCCGGGCCTTGGTGGCGAAGTCGTCAAAGCTGCGGGTGGTAACGTTGTCAACCTTCCGGGTGGCGAAATTCCCCCGGCACTTCAGTCCGGTGCGATTGACGCGACCGAATGGGTCGGCCCGTATAACGACCTGGCGTTTGGTCTCTATAAATCAGCCAAGTTCTACTACTATCCGGGCTGGCACGAGCCGGCAACCGTGCTTGACAACTTCATCAACCTGGACGCTTGGAACAGCCTTCCGGATGACCTGAAGGCAATTGTCGAGCAGGCCAACCGTGCCGTGAACCAGATGGTTCTGTCGGAATTCACCGCCCGTAACAATCAGGCGCTCCAGACCCTGCGCGACAAGCACAATGTCGATGTACGTCCCTTCTCGGACGACATTCTGACCAACCTTGGCGCATTGTCCGGAAAGGTCCTGCGTGATCTGGTTGCGTCCAACCCGCTGTCGCAGGAAGTCTTCGAAAGCCTGATCGCCTTCCGAACCCAGTCGATCGGCTGGTCGAAATTCTCGGAATCGGCTTTCGCCCAGGCACGTATCCTTCCGTTCCAATACTAAACCTTCAGAACCTGAAAACGAAAAGGGTCGGCAAATGCCGACCCTTTTTTTATTCGTCTTTTGCAACGAGATAATAAAGAGATCCTACCTGAACAATACATCCGGCAGCCAGGTCGCCAATGCCGGGAATGCGGCGACAAAACCAAGCCCCAGAACCTGGATCAGCACGAACGGAATAATCCCGCGGTATATGTCCAAGGTCTTGATCGAGGGCGGTGCGACCCCGCGCAGATAGAATAGCGCAAAGCCGAACGGTGGCGTCAGGAAGCTGGTCTGCAGGTTGATCGCGATCATGACACCCAGCCAAACCGGATCAATATCCATCTTGAGCAGGATCGGGCCAACGATTGGCACAACCACAAACACGATCTCGATGAAATCAAGGAAGAAGCCCATGACAAACATCAGCAGCATGACGACCAGCATAGCGCTGAAAACGCCACCCGGAAGGTTATGCAGCAATTCTTCGACCAGATGATCCCCGCCAAGGCCACGGAAGACCAGCGAGAACACAGATGCCCCCAGCAATATCACAAAGACCATTGCGCTGATCTGCACCGTCTGGCGTGTCACATAACGCAACACATCCCAAGACAGACGTTTATAGAACGCCGCCAGAATGACAGCACCAACACCACCAAATGCCGCAGACTCAGTCGGTGTTGCGATCCCCGTAAGGATCGAGCCCAGCACCGCGACGATCAGCAACCCAGGAGGCATCAGCGCGCGCAGAACATCCCCCCAAAGACCTTCCGGCCGGTTGTCGGTAACCAGCGGCGGTGCGGATTTGGGGTCGATAAATGCCTGAATAATGATCCAGCAGATATAAAGCCCGACCAGAAGCATACCGGGAATGAATGCACCGGCAAACAGGTCGATAACCGAAACCGGTTCAGGAGCCCAATTGCCCAGCGAACGTTGAGCTTCGGCGTAAGCCCCCTGAAGGATATCGCCAAGCAGGACGAGAACAATGGACGGCGGAATAATCTGCCCCAGCGTACCGGATGCACAGATTACACCGGTCGAAAGACGCGGACTGTATCCGGCTTTCTGCATCGCCGGAAGGCTGAGAAGCCCCATCGTGACAACGGTTGCCCCGACAATACCGGTCGACGCGGCAAGCAGCATCCCGACCAGAACGACCGAAATACCAAGCCCGGCCCGCATGGTGCCAAACAGAAGACCCATCGTCGTGAGAAGCTTTTCCGCAATCCGGGCGCGTTCAAGCATGACCCCCATGAAAACGAACAGCGGGATCGCAACATAAAGCTCGTTGGTCATCACCCCGAAATAGCGCGACGGCAAAGACCCCAGAAGCGGCATGTCAAACACGCCCATCGAGTTACCGATCAGCGCGAAAGCAAGCCCCGTCCCCGCGAGGGAAAATGCGACCGGAAAACCGAGAAGAAGAACGCCGCAGGCTACTGCGAACATTACAAGGCTAAGAATTTCCCCCGACATCAAACGCCCTCGTGCTCTTCTTCTTGGATTTCAAATTCTTTATGTCCGGTCAGCACGAGAATGCTGCGCGCAGCAAGGGACAACCCCTGTAAGGCAATCAGGACGCAGAAAACGAGAATAACCGATTTATAAAGGAACAAACCTGGCAGGCCACCGGTTTCATGAGATCCCTCAAGGCGGTGCCAGCTGGTCATCACATAGGGGTAACTATAGATATAGACCATAATGATCACCGGCATCAGCAACAGCAGGGAGCCGAAAAGATCGACCCATGCCTTGTATCGCGCCGAAGCCGGACGATAGAAGACATCCACTCGCACATGACCGCCATGCAGCAGCGTGTAACCGGCACCAACCATAAAGACGATACCATGCAACCACATGTAGCTTTCCTGCATCGAAACCCAGCCGATGGAAAAACCATATCGCAATGTTGCCACCAGAAATGTGATGACCACCATCGGGATCACCAGCCAGGCAACGCCACGTCCGATCCAGTCATTCAGACCGTCAACGAAACGGACGAAACTCCCTAGAAAATTCACGTTAAAACTCCCACGCCCTTTTGAAATTCACAGGGAATTTGCGGGCTCCTTGTTAATCAGGTTGCGAAGTTACATATTTACGTCTCAAAACGCTATAAATTTTGCCTGAATGCGGCTCTATATGCGATCCGGAGCAAAAGCCCTCCCCCGAATACACCAAAGGGGATAACGACATCACTGTCATTATCCCCTTGCGGTTCAGGCAATCCCTTCCGGGAAAGAAACCCGATTCGAATTTGTTTGAGCGCGGGAACCCGGTCGGAGGCATCCGCCCTGCTCCGGCACGCTTCCCAACCCATTCGGCAAGCTCGGTAACCGTACGGGTGCGCCCCTCGCTGCCGCCCATCGTCCAGCTCAGTCCTTCTTCAAGGTTGAACAGGATCAGGTCGGCCATGCCGCCCTGGCGGTATTTCTGCAGGATGACACCGCGCCCACGGGTCATTTCAGGTACCTCGGCAACCGGATAAATCAGAAGCTTTCGGTTTTCGCCCAGTACGGCGACATGATCCTGATCGACCGGAAGGCAGATTTTTGCCTCCTCGTCCTTGCCAAGATTCAAAATCTGTTTGCCGTTCTTGGTCTGTGCGACCACATCGGCCTCTGCTACCTGGAAGCCACGACCAGCTGAACTCGCCACAAGCAGGTTTCTGCCGGGCTTATGGATGACCATTGCAACAATGTCATGTTCCTGCGGCAGATCGATGGTCAACCGGATTGGTTCACCATGACCGCGCCCGCCCGGAAACTTGTCACAGGACATGGTATAGCAACGCCCTTCGGTGCTCATGATCAGAAGCTTGTCCGTCGTGAACGCCTTCAGCGCAAAACGCCCTTCGTCACCATCCTTGAATTTCAGATCGCTCGTATCGGCGGTATGTCCCTTGAGCGCACGGATCCATCCCATTTTCGAACAGATCACCATAATCGGTTCACGCTCAATCAGGGCTTCCAGCGGAACTTCGATTTCTTCCGGCGCATCACCGATCACAGTACGGCGTTTGCCAAGAGGCGTTTTTTTGCCAAACTTCTCGCGCATTTCCTCG
>CBIHMD010000248.1:0-4886 GCA_966210655.1 uncultured Thalassospira sp. | reverse complement strand
GTCACATTCGGGCGGCTTTCATAAATGATGCCGATTACGCCAAGCGGTACAGAAACCCGGGCGATATCAAGCCCGTTGCGTTCGGGGCTCCAGCGGGCCAGTTCGCGGCCAACCGGATCGGGAAGAGCGGCAACCGCTTCGACCCCGGCCGCCATGCTTTCGATGCGGGCAGGATCAAGAGCAAGACGATCCAGTAATGCTGGTGTCAGGCCCTTGGCACGGCCTGCTTCCATGTCGCGTGCATTGGCGGCCAGAATGATATCGGCATTTTCGCGCAATTTGCGTGCGGCTGCTTTAAGGGCGTTGGTTTTTGGTTCGGATGGGACCTGTGCCAGTTTCAGCGAAGCTTCACGGGCATTGATGCCCATGTCGCGCATCAATGCTGCGATGTTCTGGTTTTCGATGCTGGCAAGTGCCGTCATAGTCCTGGTTCCGTTCCTTGAAGATATCCCGCGGGCCGGAATTTCCGGGGCGGGCTTATCGCAATTTTATCGACAATTTGACAAAATATCCCTCTGACCGCGTAACTGCAATCGTCTAACGTTGATAAATCAACGTTCTGCCAATTATCCCGTAGACCGGCAAGGAACGTTTTCTTGCGCGACTTGCTTGCCAAATCATTGATTGCGGGCCATCTGTTGTCTTGGGAAAGCGGGACGTCAATCAGGAAGCCGGGGCTGTGTCGGACACGCCACATGGTGCCCACCAGGGGATAAGAACTTGAAAAATATGGGTGATAACCAGCCATCAGCCCGCGCTGAATTTGGTGTTGTTAAAACTTTTCTGCCGTATCTGTGGCCGCGTGGCGAGTTCGAGCTCAAAGTCCGTGTGGTGATTGCCCTGCTGTTTCTGGTCGGGGCGAAGATCGCCAACGTTTATGTCCCGGTTTTGTATAAATACGCGGTTGATGCCCTTGGCGGCGACAAAGCTGGTACCGGCTCCGCGGGGGCGGACACGACATCCCTGATCGTTGTGCCAGTGGGGATGATCGTCGCCTACGGGCTTGTGCGGGTTTTATCTTCGGCCTTCGGGGAATTGCGCGACGCCGTTTTTGCCAAGGTCGCGCAACGCGCCATTCGGACATCCGCCCTTGGTGTGTTTGAACATCTGCATGCCCTGTCGCTGCGGTTCCATCTGGATCGTCAGATGGGCGGGCTTTCGCGCGCGATTGAACGCGGGGTCAAGGGGATCGAATTCCTTTTATCCTTCATGCTGTTCAACATCCTGCCGACCCTGCTTGAAATCTTCATGGTCTCGGGCATTCTTTGGGTGCTGTATGATTTCTGGTTCGCGCTGATTACGTTTGTCACCATCGTGATCTATATCGCGTTTACCCTGATCGTGACTGAATGGCGGATGAAGTTTCGCCGGGAAATGAACCAGCGCGATGACGAGGCCAACACCAAGGCCATCGACAGTCTGATCAACTATGAAACAGTCAAGTATTTCAATAACGAGGATCACGAATCCCATCGTTATGACAATGCCCTGCGCGGGTATGAAACCGCGGCGGTGAAGTCACAGGAATCCCTGTCAAAACTCAATATTGGGCAGGGTGCGATCATCGCGGTTGGTCTGGTTTTGAACATGCTTATGGCGGCCAATGGCGTCAAAAGTGGAGCCATGACCATTGGCGATTTTGTGCTGGTGAATACCTATCTGCTGCAACTTTACATGCCGCTGAACTTCCTTGGCTTCGTATATCGCCAGATCAAGCAGTCGCTGACCGACATGGAACGCATGTTCTCGTTGCTTGATGTCGAAAAGGAAGTCGAAGACAGGGCCGATGCTTCGGCGCTTGCCTATGGCGATGCCGCCATCCGGTTCGAGGACGTTAAATTCGCCTATAACCCGGATCGCCAGATATTGAAGGGTGTGAGTTTCGAAGTCCCGGCGGGTAAAACCGTTGCCGTTGTCGGGCCAAGCGGGGCGGGCAAATCGACCCTGACCCGGCTGATGTTTCGTTTCTATGACGTCTCAAGCGGCCGGATCACGATTGACGGGCAGGATATCCGCGATGTGTCGCAGACATCCCTGCGCCGTTCGATCGGTATCGTGCCGCAGGATACGGTCCTGTTTAACGATACGATTGCCTATAACATTGCCTATGGCCGACCCGGTGCGGACGAGGCCGAAATCACCGATGCCGCCAAACTTGCCAGCATTGATGGCTTTATCGCCGGTCTGCCACAGGGCTTTAAAACCATGGTGGGGGAACGCGGGCTCAAACTTTCCGGTGGGGAAAAACAGCGTGTGTCGATTGCGCGCATGTTGCTCAAACGTCCGAAAGTCATGATCTTTGATGAGGCAACGTCGGCCCTTGATACCCGCACCGAAAAGGATATCCAGCAGGCGCTTCGTGATGTGTCGCGCGGGCATACGACGCTTGTGATTGCGCATCGGCTTTCGACCGTGATCGATGCCGATGAAATCATCGTGCTGCGCGACGGGCAGGTCGCCGAACGCGGCCGCCATCAGGACCTTCTGTCACAGAACGGCCTTTACGCCGAAATGTGGGCCCAGCAGCAGGAAATCCGCGAGGCCGAGGAAATCCTTGCGCATGCAGGGGATGTCAAGGCATAGGCCCGAAAACCTGCGTGATATCAAGAAGCCAAAGGGCTGTTGATATGGTTATGAAGGACAGCAATGTCGCCATCATAAGCGACGCGGCACATAATCCTTCATGGCCATAACGCTGTCCGAAAATCGGATAGATACTCAGCATCGGGGAACAGGCGAAACTGACAGCGGCAATCTGCAGGACCGGTTCCATTGGCGGCATTACAAAGACAATTGAAAAAACGATCAGGGGATGCAGGATCAACTTGCCGATAACGATGCGGGTCATGTCGGTGCGCATGCCCTTGATCCGCAACCCGACGAGCCCCGCACCGATGACAAACAGCGCAACCGGCCCTGATGCCATCGCCAGCATATCGACAGTTTTAAAGATAGGCCCAGGTAGTTCGATCCCGGTCAGGGCAAGTCCGATGCCGATGATAATGGATATGATGATCGGGTTTCTGCCCAACCCCTTGATAACGGTGCCCAGCACGCGCCAGCGACTGTGACCGTCGTTGTTGCCGCTATCGCCCAGCAACAGAACCAGCGGCATCATCACCAGATTTTCAATGATCATGCACAGCGCAAGGGCAATGGCCGCCGGCGGTCCCAGAACCTGTACCGCGACGGGATAGCCGACAAAGCCGCTATTGCAAAACGACATGCCCATGCCTTGCAATGTTGCATTGGGAAGCGACTTTCTGGCAATGAAACGGGTATATAGCAGGCCAAGGGTAAACAGGATCAACGATCCGCCGCCATACGCCATCAGATAATCGGCATGGATGATTTCGGCGATATCGCGGCTTGAAAGTGCCTTGATCAGCAAAGCGGGCAGGGCAAAATTCATCACAAATGCCCCCATGCCGCGTGCAACATTCTGGGCGATGATATTCTGTCGGACCGCGAAATAACCCAGTGCGATGATCAGAAAGATGGGCGTTGTGATGGCCAGAACGTCAAGCATATGGTGGCATGTCCCGAATGCGGCCTGTTCGGGGTCCGTGACGGACATATCCCGATTATGCCGATAATGTTTGATTTCATTACATATCCCGTGCCATGCCGGGCAGGTCAAGAAACGGAACGGATTTGTCAATGAACCAACCGGTAATGGATTGGTCCGAAGACCTGATGCCCCACTATTTTCGGGGGCTTGATCATCTGCGAGCCGTTTCCCCGCGCGGGCAGAAGGCGGCCGATCTGGTTGGCCGTTATGGTGTATTACGGACGCTTTCGGCTTTCGATCCGCTCGTGGTTGGCACCCTTCCGATCAATCTTGATATCGAGGGATCGGATCTTGATATTCTGTGCCATTGTCCCGATCCGGACGGATTTTCCGATCATGCGCGGGCCGCATTTCATCATTTTGACCGGTTCAGTCTGCATTGCCGTCCGGCGACGCGAAATATCGGGATATCAAGTGTCGTGCGGTTTGTTCTGGAGGGTCTGCCGGTCGAGATTTTTGCCACCGGCACACCGTCGGAATGCCAGTTCGGCTTTCGCCATATGCTGGTTGAGGCACGGTTGATATATCTTCTGGGGCCGCAGTTTTCCGAAGAAATCCGGAAAATGAAACGGGCCGGTTTCAAAACCGAACCGGCCTTCGCCAGCTTTCTTGAGCTTGGTGGTGATTCCTATCTTGTGCTGGACGAAATGTATGATTTGGACCCGCTTGCATTAAAAAGCATGCTGGGGCGGTTCATCCTTTAAGGTCGTCAAGGCTGCCATGGCTGTCCAGCGCATGATAACAGACCGTATCGCGGCCGCTTTCCTTGGCTGCATAAAGGGCCTCGTCGGCAACACGCAGCACTTCATGGGGATCATAAAGACCCGTCGATTCATTGGATATCCAGGTCGCGCCGACACTGACCGTAATCGGAACCATATTGCCGTTGGTGTCGCTGACCCGGCATTGATCGCGTATCGTATCGCAAAGCTTGTAACCAAGATAAAGCGTCTGTTCGAGCCGGAGACCCGGCAGGACACAAACGAATTCCTCTCCGCCGAAACGACCGACAATATCATGATCGCGCAGGCTTGATGACATGATGGCGGCAATCCCCTGGATCACCTTGTCGCCGATCAGATGACCATAGGTATCGTTGACCTTTTTGAAATGATCGATATCAAGCATGAAAACACCGGCCGATCCGCCCTTGATGCGCGAACTTGTCATTTCACGCGCCAGCAATTCCTCAAGCCCGCGACGGTTCCACACACCGGTCAGACCGTCGATCATCACATCGCGGTGCGCCGCATCAAGATCAAGCAGAAGCTGCTTCTGACTGCGGTCGGTATAGCGCAGTGCCAGAACGGTCTCG
>CBIHMD010000247.1:0-4889 GCA_966210655.1 uncultured Thalassospira sp. | reverse complement strand
TCCTTCCCCTGTGCTGTGTGTGTGTTGCTCTCCGCTGTGTGTGGTTTCCCGTTTGCGTTTCAGCTCAGTGTGGGCAGCGCCGCCCTGCGTGCACAGCGGGGAACTCCGACTGACGCAGTCACAGCAAGGAGGGACGGCGCACGCACGGAGCGGAGCGGAGAAAGGGACGAGGAGAGGAGAGGAGAGGGTCTGCGGGTATCGGCTTGCACTACCAAGCCGCCTTTGCGCTGGGTGGCGGAGACAGGAGTAGATAGAGATGGAAGGACGTGACGTGCTTGTTAGCCTTGAGCTAAGCCAAACCCGTCACGCGTCCAGCTTTGCAGGCCGCCTTTGAGGTTCATCACCTTGCAGTCAAGGTGCGGCAGAACGGCGTTGGCGGCGCCGAAAGATCGTTGTCCGACGGCACAAATGAAGACCAGATCCGTCTCTGTATCGTCGGCAAGGTCGACAAGTGCCGGAATATCGAAATTCGAGGTCGGCATATTGATCGCCCCGCTGATATGGCCGGACTTGAATTCGTCGGGTTCGCGGACATCAATCAGGGTCACATTGCCCTGTGCGATCAGGTGATCAAGTTCACCACTTTCGACGAAAGTCACACTACCATCGGTCATTCGTTACTTCCCTTCGGGGCAGGTTTGGCGCACAGTGGACGATACTGGACTGATATAATTTTGCAGCCTGACTGTGCAATTGCAAAACGGGTGCGGCGGATGTTTTCGTCGGCCAGCCAAGCTATTCCCGATGTCGGGTCCGGTCACTTTGAATTGATCGTTTCGCATGCGTTTTTACCAACAATTATCGGAAGTTGGGCATTGCGGAATGAAACCGGAAGCCCCACGTCAAAAGGACAAGGTTACAGGGGCAGACCCTATCCGGGTGTATTCACCGGTAATGTCTGCCCGCAACAAAAAGTGACTTTGGGCTGCCGCGTGCCGGAGCCGCAAACTTTCCATCACCGGTTGCAAATATTGCAAGCCATTCTAAAAAGTTATCAAAGCCGTTTTCTTTGCCAATATCTGGCAGACCTTTAAACGAACCTTAAATAAAATTCATTAGTTTATTTACTCACCGCCCGACTAAACGAGATGTTTATTTCGGGTGCAGACAGAATGAACGGCGGCTACTTTCAGTGCCACCGCAGCGCAGCAAAATCCGCTGCCGCCTTGCAACAGGATCGGGCCCACCGCCCCCATCAGGACGGTTAAGCCCCAAGATCAAAAGAACACAGGAAACGACATCTGACAGAAGTGCGATAACGTTGGAAAGGAGACCGCGCCATGGCTGAAGACAAGGACATCTTCGAGCTGTATGCGGAAGGCTATGACGGAAAACGCGAAACCGAACTAACCATCCGGGATTACCTTAATCTATGTCGCGATGATCCATCGGCCTACGCATCCGCAGCCGAGCGGATGATCAAGGCAATCGGCGAACCCGAAATGATCGACACCTCGACCGATTCCCGTCTCGGCCGAGTTTTCCTGAACCGCACCATCAAACGATATCCCGCCTTCGAGGATTTCTTTGGCATGGAAGAAACCATCGAGCGCATCGTCGGTTTCTTCAAATACGCAGCTCAGGGACTGGAAGAACGCAAACAGGTTCTTTATCTGCTGGGGCCGGTTGGTGGCGGTAAAAGTTCGCTTGCCGAACGGTTGAAGGAACTGATGGAGGTCGAGCCGATCTATGTCCTCAAGGCAGGCGATCAGATCAGCCCGGTTTTCGAAAGCCCGCTTGGCCTGTTTAATCCGGCCAAGATGGGCGATGCAATCGAAGACAAATACGGCATTCCCAAACGCCGTCTGACCGGGCTTATGTCGCCCTGGGCGGTGAAACGGCTTGATGAATTTAACGGCGATCTTTCCAAATTCTCGGTCGTTAAACTGATCCCGTCGCGCCTGCGTCAGATTGCCATCGCCAAAACCGAACCGGGCGATGAAAACAATCAGGATATTTCGTCGCTGGTCGGCAAGGTCGATATCCGCAAACTTGAATATTACAGCCAGAACGACCCGGATGCGTATAGCTATTCCGGCGGGCTTAACCGCGCCAATCAGGGACTTCTTGAATTTGTCGAGATGTTCAAGGCCCCGATCAAGATGCTGCACCCGTTGCTGACGGCGACACAGGAAAGCAACTATATCGGCACCGAAAACCTTGGTGCGATCCCGTTCCAGGGCCTTATTCTGGCGCATTCGAACGAGGCCGAGTGGCAAACCTTCAAGGCCAACAAAAATAACGAAGCCTTTATTGACCGTATCAGCGTGATCAAGGTCCCCTATTGCTTGCGGGTGACAGAGGAAACCCAGATTTACGACAAGCTGTTGCAGGGGTCCGAACTGGAACAGGGGGCATGTGCGCCCGGTACGCTTAAGATGCTGGCACAGTTTTCGGTTCTGTCGCGTTTGCAGGAACACGAGAATTCAAACCTGTATTCCAAGATGCGCGTCTATGACGGCGAAACATTGAAGGATGTCGACCCCAAAGCCAAATCGATGCAGGAATATCGTGATACCGCGAGTGTCGACGAAGGTATGGACGGCATTTCGACACGATTTGCCTTCAAGGTGCTTTCGGAAACGTTTAACCACGACACCCACGAGGTTGCGGCCGACCCGGTCCATCTTATGTATGTGCTGGAACAGGCGATCCGGCGCGAACAATATCCAGAGGAACGCGAGAAGGATTATATGGATTTCATCAAATCCGAACTGGCCCCGCGCTATGCGGAGTTCATCGGGGCGGAAATCCAGAAGGCCTATCTCGAAAGTTATTCCGATTACGGCCAGAACCTGTTTGACCGTTATGTCGCCTATGCTGATGCATGGATCGAGGATCAGGACTTCAAGGATCCAGATACCGGTCAGTTGCTGGATCGCAAGATCATCGATCAGGAACTTTCCAAGATCGAAAAACCGGCGGGCATCGCCAATCCGAAGGACTTCCGCAACGAGGTCGTCAAGTTTGCCCTGCGTGCGCGTGCCAATAACAAGGGCAAGAACCCGGCATGGACGTCTTATGAAAAGCTGCGCGAAGTCATTGAGAAACGCATGTTCAGCCAGGTCGAAGACCTGCTGCCGGTGATTTCGTTCGGGTCGAAAAAAGACAGCGACACCGAGAAGAAGCATAACGAGTTCGTCAAACGCATGATCGATCGTGACTATACAGAGCGCCAGACCCGCCGCCTGGTCGAATGGTACATGCGTGTGAACAAGGCCGGTTAAGCCCAAGCTGCGGCTTTGCCGACCCGCACCGGGCGGTTTGTCCCCTTGTCCGCCCGGTGCACCGAGTTCCCGGTCGACGGTTTTCCAACGAGCCGTCGACCGGGGTTCTCGAAACGACAGGTACGCAAGCAAGGATGTGATTGCCCATGCTTTATATCGTCGACCGCCGCAAGAACCCGAAGGGCAAAAGCCTTGGCAATCGGCAGCGCTTTATGCGACGCGCCAAAGCGCAAATCAAAAAAGCAGTCGAAGACACCATCCGCACACGTGGCATTACCGATGTCAGCAACGGCGATCAGATCACAATTCCGGGCAAGACGCTGCATGAGCCGGGCTTTCATCATGCACGGCGCGGCGGGGATCGCAATTATGTCCTGCCCGGCAATAAAAAATTTGTCCCCGGCGACCGGATTGCGCGACCGCAGGGTGGTGATGGCGGTGCCGGTGGATCACAAGCCAGCCCCGATGGGGACGGCGAAGACGAGTTTCAGTTCACCCTGACCCGTGACGAGTTCCTTGATATCTTTTTCGAGGATCTTGAATTGCCCGACCTTTTGAAAAAAAGCCTGAAACAGACCACAGCCTTTCGTACGGCGCGGGCCGGTTTTTCGGTCGAGGGCACGCCATCGAACCTGAGCCTTGTGCGCACAATGCGCAATTCGCTGGCGCGCCGGATCGGCTTAAGACGGCCGAAAACAGCACAGGTCCGCGACCTTGAAGAAAGGATCGCCGCCCTTCAGGCCAAGGCGGAAAAACGACCGTCCGGCAAACTGACCAAGGCCGATGAAGATACGCTTCACATGCTGCTGGCAGAGCTTGAAGAAGCCAAGCGCCGCATGAAGGCCATCCCCTTCATCGACCCTATCGACACACGGTTCAACCAGTTCCAGCAAATTCCCGATCCCAATACGCAGGCCGTGATGTTCTGCCTAATGGATGTATCGGGGTCGATGTCCGAACAGATGAAAGAACTGGCCAAACGGTTTTTCATGCTGCTGCATCTGTTTTTGCACCGCAGATACGAGCATGTCGATGTGGTGTTCATCCGCCATACATCGCGCGCCGCCGAAGTGGACGAGGAAACGTTTTTCTATTCGCGTGAAACCGGCGGCACCATCGTTTCCACCGCGTTAGAGGAAATGAAACGTGTTCTGAAGGATCGTTACCCGACCGATCAGTGGAACATCTATGCCGCACAGGCATCGGATGGTGACAACTATTCCAATGACGGGGCGAAATGCACCGCCTTGCTGGCCGAGGACCTTTTGCCGAAATGCCAGTATTACGCCTATATCGAAATCACCGACGAGCGCGAGGCCGAGATTTTCTCGTCCGCCGAAGGGGAAACCGCCCTTTGGAAGGCCTATGCCCCGGTTGCACGCACCAATGCGCGATTTGCCCTTAAACGGGTAACCAAAGCCGCCGATATCTTCCCGGTATTCCGGGAACTGTTTGCCAAGAACCGTGCAGAAAAACTAAGCGGGGTCAAAGGATGACCGAGAAACGCACGACCAAAGCGGACATGGAAAAAACCGCCGCATCCGATAGCGTGCCCGGACTTCTGTTTTCCGGTGCGGATTGGGATTTCAACACCCTGAAAGCCACCTATGACGCGATTGAGGATATTGCGATCAATGAATTGAAACTTGATGTCTATCCCAA
>CBIHMD010000246.1:0-4923 GCA_966210655.1 uncultured Thalassospira sp. | reverse complement strand
ACGATGCACAACATCAGGAAAATCTGGTGCGCGGCATTCATCGCAACATCGTGCTTGATCTTCGCGCCGAGATTTTGCTTCTGGAAAAATATTCCAGCGAAACCGTCGAAAATGTATCGGCACGCGAGGACTTCCTGATCCAGGCCGAATTCATCATGATGCTGGCCGCGGTGGTGATCGGCATTTCCTTTGCCTATTATCTGGCGCAGGCGGTGGTCAAAGCGGTGCGCGATACGACCAATGCGTTAAACAGTGTGCAGTCGGGTAAACTCGACACCAACCTTGATTTCAAGGGCAAGGGCGATTTTGCCCGTCTGGCGGATGCCTTTAACCGCATGACGCGTGAATTGCGTGTCCGGTTTCGGATGCGCGAACGGTTCGGCAAATATATCGATCCAAAGATCATCAATAATCTGCTTTCGCAGGAAACCGCGCTTGAGACATCGCAAAAGCGCGTGATGACGGTCAGTGTCGTGAACCTGACCAATTTCGACTGGATGGCGGAACATATCCCGCCTGAAAAACTTGTCGATTTTCTGAATGACTATCTGACCGCCATGACCGAACCCATTGCCAACCATAGCGGCATTATCGACAACTTTGTCGGGGATAAGGTGATTGGTTTCTGGGGGCCGCCTTTCTGTGGGGAAAAAAGCCATGCGGGGCATGCTTGCCTGGCGGCACTGGAACAGGTAGCGCGCTTTAATGCGCTTAAAACCAAGTATGCCGATCTGATCGGTGATCACGGGCTTGATATACGTGTTGGTATTGCGACCGGCGAGGTCGTTGTCGGCTCAATCGGGACGGATAAATCACGTGCTTATACGGTTGTTGGTGATTGCGTGAATTATGCCAACCGCCTTGAAAAGGCCAACCGGATTTACGGTACGCAAATTCTTGCGTCGCACGAGACAGCCAATATGGCAGCTGGCGAGATTGAAATGCGCGATCTTGATCATGTTGTGCTGCTCGGGACCGAGCATGTGGTTTATCTCTATGAAGTGCTCGCACAGTCCGGACAGCTGAGCGATGAACGTCGCGACTGGCGCAAAAACTATGAAACGGCGATTGCGCTTTATCGCGAGGGCGAGTTTGACAAGGCCCAGCCGCTGTTTGAGGAAGTTCAGGAGGGTATCGGTAGCGATTTTGCTGCCCAGCTTATGCTCAATCGTATGGAACGCCTGCAGCGCCGCGAACAGGACCGGGAATGGAACGGAACCTGGGTGGTGCGCGATCCCTATGAACGACGCGATGTTGAAAGCTGATCGCAGTGATATGCAGTAACCAGAATCTAACCGAATGGACAGCAGGATGCTGATTGGCAAGGGGCGTCAAAAATCCTTGCCCGCGACGGACAAAACCTGTATCACCCAACCGCTCGGGCCGTGCTGCCCGATGCCTATTGCGCACCCGTAGCTCAGCTGGATAGAGCGTTGCCCTCCGAAGGCAAAGGCCACAGGTTCGAATCCTGTCGGGTGCGCCATTTTCTCCGGAATGTTTTCAAATCTGCCTAAATAAGGGCTGGTAAAGCGTGCCCTGATCATTAATCTGCAGCCGAATTAATCGCAGATGAGATAGGTGGGATATGCGCGGATATCTTCATGATTTTGCCGGAACCAATGTACTGTTCGCCATGGCGGCAAATCAGGAATATGGCCCTCATCTTGAAAAACTGTTCAAGCCACTGATGATCGGCATCGGACCGGTTGAGGCGGCAATTAATCTGAGCGCAGCCTTGACGGAACTGAAATTGGCGGGCGATTTGCCCGATCTGGTGGTAACCCTTGGGTCGGCAGGTTCGCGTACACTTGAGCAGGCGGAGGTCTATCAGGCAACGTCCGTATCTTACCGCGATATGGATTGCTCGGTGCTTGGTTTCGAGAAGGGGATTACGCCCTATCTTAATCTTCCAGCTGTTCTGGAAATGCCCCACCGTATTCCTGGTGTACCGGAAGCAAGGTTGTCTACTGGCGCAAACGTTGTTTCGGGCATCGCGTATGATGCGATTGATGCCGATATGGTCGATATGGAAACCTATGCCATTCTGCGCGTTTGCCAGAAGTTTGATGTGCCGTTAATCGGTTTGCGCGGGATTTCCGATGGCAAGGAAGAGCTAGAAAAGCTTTCGGATTGGACAGCCTATTTGCATATCATTGACGAAAAGCTTGCAGAAGCCGTTGCCAAGTTGCGAGAGGCACTTGAAAATGGCGAAATCACCTTGCCAAACGGTAAGTGATCTCGCCATATTTCATAGCTTCGCAGATCAACTGCCCGCGCGGATTTGATCTAGTGTCTTGATCGGCGTTAATGCCTGCGGATCAACCTGTATCTCGATAATTGCCGGTTTCCCCGAATTCATGGCACGTTCAAAGGCTGGTTCGAAATCCTCGGTTCTAGTGACGGTTTCCCCATGTCCGCCAAAGGCAACGGCGTAGGCCGCGAAGTCCGGGTTATGTAGTTGAGTGCCCGAAACGCGACCGGGATAATTGCGTTCCTGATGCATTCGGATGGTGCCGAACATACCGTTATTAACCACTATCACGATGATGTTCGCACCATACTGAACTGCCGTTGCGAATTCCTGACCGTGCATCAAAAAGCATCCGTCACCGGCAAGGCAGATTGATGGCCGGTCCGGATGGGTTAGCTTGGCGGCCACAGATGCAGGAAGGCCATACCCCATCGAGCCCGAAGTCGGTGCGAGTTCGGTGCGATATTTGCCATACCGGAAGAAGCGATGCAGGAAGGCTGCATAGTTGCCGGCCCCGTTGGTCACAATCGCTTCTTCGGGCAGGATTTCGCGAAGCTGTGCGACAACATGCGCCATCTTTACATCGCCCGGTGTATCAAGCGGGGTCGAGAATTTCAGATATGAAGCGTGGGCTGTTTCAATCTGTTCTTCCCGTCCACTTCCGTCTACTGGTTCCATCATGGCGATGGCGCGGATAAACGACCGTTGGGATGCATTGATCGCGATATCAGGGCGATAAACACGGCCTAGTTCATCGGGGCCTGCGTAGACGTGGATCAGTTTCTGTGTCGGGCAGGGAATTTCAAGCAGACTGTAACCGCTACTGGTCATTTCCCCCATGCGCGACCCGACAAGGATCACAAGGTCGCTTTCGCGAATGAATTTCGCGAGTTCCGGATTGATCCCGATGCCGACATCGCCAATGAAATGGCTGTGCGTGTTCGGGATGTAATCCTGACAGCGGAAGCTGGTGGCTATTGCAACATTGTTTCGTTTTGCAAACGATTTAAGGTTTTCGGTGGCTTCTGCGGTCCATCCACCACCACCAACGATCATGATTGGCTGTTTTGCATCTGCCAGTGCGCCGTGGAAACGGGCGATATCTTCGGGGGCGGTTTTGGCTTCGATCGGGACATAGGGTTTGGCATCAGCAACTTCGGCTGAAGAGGACAGCATGTCTTCCGGAAGGGCAAGTACCACCGGTCCGGGGCGGCCAGAGGTCGCGATATGGTAAGCGTGGCTGATATATTCAGGGATGCGGTTGATGTCATCGATCTGGGCGACCCACTTGCAAAGCGGTTCGAACATCTTGCGATAGTCGACTTCCTGGAATGCTTCGCGGTCGACCATGTCCCGTCCGATCTGCCCGACCAGAAGGATCATCGGGGTGCTGTCCTGATGGGCGACATGCACACCTGCCGATGCATTGGTTGCACCCGGACCGCGCGTGACCATGCAGATGCCGGGCTTTCCGGTCAGTTTGCCACATGCTTCGGCCATGATGGCGGCACCGCCTTCCTGACGGCAGATGATCGGGTCGATATCGGGATGGTCTACCAGACCATCAAGAACAGCCAGATAGCTTTCACCGGGAACAAGATAAACCCGTTCGCAGCCGTGAAGGGCAAGTTGATCGACCAGTATGCGTCCGCCGTGACGCATTTCCGCGGTATTAGACATTTGGGGCTCCCTGAAGATGGCGCATTGTTATGGTGGCGCTTTTGCGCGTGGCCGGATTTCAGCATGGTTAAACCCGCTCGTAAAGATGGGCGGCGTGCTGAAACACGGTTTTTTTGTCAATTATTGCAGTCTTTCCAAACAGGATGGATCATCGAAAAGAGTTACGGGTGGCTTTTAGGTGTAGGGTACTGTTTCCATCATCTCGCAATGATCGACGCGGGTTGCCTATTTGAAGGCGAGCATAAAAGCGAGCAGAGGGAGGACCACAACTGACAACAATGTCGCAACCAGCATTGTTGTTGCTGTTCGTTCACGCGCAATCCCATAGCTTGACGCCATCAGAACAGAGTTGACCCCCGGGGGTAGTGCGGCAATCATGATAGCCGGTGCTAGGGTGCGGAGTGGCAAATGCAATGCAGTACCAATTAGGAATACAAGGCTAGGCATCAGGCAAACTTTGGCAATCGCACCGGTTATGCTGGTGCCCAGATTTCCACGCAATTTCTGTCCGTAGATTCCTGCACCGATCAGCATCAGTGCAATTGGCGGCATCGCAGCTTTGAGCATCCCGAAAAATGTCATTGCAACCGTCGGCAGGGTAATGCCCGAAGCTGCAACCACGATGCCGCAGATAATGGCAATAATGATTGGATTGCATATTTGCGCGCGCAGGGTTTTGCCAAGAATGGCTGCCGGATTTCCTGTTCTGTTGCGGCTCCATTCCAGAAGCAGGATGGTTGACGTCAAAAGGCTGATGGCGTGAATGCATAATATGGTTGCCAGTACGAGCAATCCTTCATGCCCGAACAGGATATCAACAACCGGAATGCCCAGCATGCCGATATTGGAAAATATTGCACCAAAGGCCAGAACAATGGCTTCGGGTGTGCTGTTTTTTTTGCCTGCTCTCAACAAAACGAAAACGGAAATCGCGGTGAGGGCTACCGCACCGTAATAGGCAATCCAGATGGATAGATTGAACAGTTCGGAGA
>CBIHMD010000245.1:0-4953 GCA_966210655.1 uncultured Thalassospira sp. | reverse complement strand
TCTGGCCAATCAGCACACGGGCATAACGCAGGCTTTTGGTCGTGAAAGGTGTCCGAACACCACGGGTAACGAATGACGCGGGCAAACAGGACAGTGCATCCGGTTGACCTGGACGACCAGATGACGAAATGCTTCCGCTTTTATTTGCTACTTGCTGTCTGGTCATTCTCGGCTTTGATCAACCCATCCCGACAAATTCAATTCTTTGGCCATCTGCGCTGCCAAGCTTATACTATCGCGCAAGCCAGTCCATGACAAAGGAACCGGCATTTTGCAGATAAGCAGATTACCGGGACATGCTGATGAAACCCTTAACGTTCCGGATAGGTCAAACAAATCCGAAGATCAATGCCGAATGGTCACAAAAGTGCAGAAAGCCGCCTAGAAACAGCAGATGCAACCATGAGCATGGCATCACAATGTTTCTTTCGCCTTTTCCCACGTGTTGACATAGGCCTTCCATTCCGCGCCGTCCGGAATGCTTTCGTCAATATTGATCATTTCCGCACAGTCAATCATCACCGCCACCTCTTCGGTTTCGACCGGCACCCGGATCATGGTTTTCTGATACGAACAGGGATGCGGTCCATGCGGGAAGCCGCTGGGGTGGAAGGTTGCCATGCCCGGCTTGATATTGCCCCGACTGTAAAACTCGCCGCGATGATAGAAGATGAACTCGTCAAAATCCTCGTTCGAATGATAGAACGGCTCGCGAAGCGACCCTGATTCACCTTCGCCAATTTTCGGCACAAAGGTACTGATGGCAAACCGATTGGCGACAAAGGTGCTGTGTGCGGCGGGCGGCACTGGCTGGCCCGGTTGGCGATCCTGTCGCAAATCGCGCCAGTTCAACCGCACAACACTGAGGTCCCCCTGCCAGCCAACCGCATCCAGCGGGTTATACGGATAGGTCAGGGTCGAAATCGCGTTGTGCCGTTTGATGTGGATTTCCCAATAGGCTTCGTCCTGCTGGGCGCGGAATTTGTCGTCAATCCGTGGCACATCAAAGCTGGTCGGGTTGATGGATGGATGTCCCGCCGACTGGGTTTCGCTTGGCAGGCCAAAGGCATCATTGGTGGCCTCGACAAACAGGAATTCGGTCGGATCGGTTGCCTCGAACCGCCAAGCCGTACCGCGCGGCAGCAGGATATAATCCCCGTCACGATAAGGCATGTGACCGTAATCGCAATAAAGCGCACCGCTGCCGTTATGAACAAAGGCCAGCGTATCACCATCGGCATTGCGCGCCAGCGCATGCATTTTGCCATCCAGCCGCCAATAACGGACTTCCATCACCGCATTATGCAGAATGCGGCGCGCCTGCAACGGGCAATCCGGCCCGGCGGCAAGTTTGTTCAGATCGAACGCACGCGGTCGAAGTGGCCCTTCGAATGATGCCCACCCTGCCGGTGGATGTTTGTGATAGATGTGGGCCGATGGCCCAAGGAACCCGTTGCGTCCTATTTCACGTTCATGAACGGTAACGGATGGGGAATTTGTCGAACCTGCGGCATTCTTGGACGCTGCAACACAATTGCCTTCGCTGTTCGGAAGACGGATCCAGTTCTTCACCTGACACCTCCCGGCCGGATCGGCCATATGAAAGGGCTTGTCGGATTTGCCCGTTATATAAGGATATGTGCAGGCGCAACGATCATTTCAAGGCGTGCAAGGTTTTGGGATGCCACAACTTTTCGCTGTGCTCATCATAAAGAAGCCATCACGAAAAACCGATCGACATCGGTGATGACCGGGCAGCAGCACAGGTTTCAGCCTCCTGACAGTCAACAGGCTGAAAGCAGTCCCCACAAGTTCAAATAAATGGCGGCGAACCCGTTTCCGGTCGCCGCCATCATCAAGCCATCCGTTATTCACAGACCCTTTGGTCTATTTTTCAGCGGCCTTTTCGACATTGAAACCGTCAAAATTGTCAAAGACACCCATGAAACCGGGGACGGTTGCCTCGCGCGCCCAATCCCGCTGGAGTTCGCAATACATCTGCACACGGCTGATAAGCTTCACACCGGCCTGCTCCATACGACGGAGTGCCGCTTCGTGGGCGGCAAGCGACGTGCCACCGACCGCATCGACCGGCACGTAAACTTCGTAGCCTTCCTGAATGGCATCGAGTGCCGGGAAGGTCAGGCAGGCTTCGGTCCAAAGGGCGGTCATGATCAGTTTCGGACGGCCGATTTCCTTGACGGCTTCCTTGAACCCTGTGTCCTCCCAGCTGTTGATCGAGGTACGATCATAGGTCGGCAGGTGGCCAAGCACGTCCTGAAGTTCCTGAATCGGTGGCTTGTTCCGGCCGGTTTCGACATTGACGGTCGAATGCACGATCGGAAGGTCGTAATTGATCGCGGCCTTGGCGACGCTGGTGATATTGAAGACCAGTTCT
The DNA here is from genome assembly GCA_966210655.1 of uncultured Thalassospira sp. GTDB lineage: Bacteria > Pseudomonadota > Alphaproteobacteria > Rhodospirillales > Thalassospiraceae > Thalassospira. Next base: position 2,555 of record CBIHMD010000245.1, on the reverse strand, counting down.
TCGCGGGGCATCGAACGGATCGAGGATACCTGGATCGGCTGATAATCAATGACGATCAGGGCCGAATTTTGCGGTGTCAGAAGTTGGTCGGTATGGGGATTACGGATTTTCTCGCTTGCCATCTGGCAGGTCCTTTCCTTGGTTAAAGACGCGCTTCTGTTTCTGGGCAAAGCCCGCTTGGGTGAACGGGGTAGCGCGCTCCCCCTTCACGATTTCGGCAAATTGCAGCCATGACTGCGGACATGGCCCTGACAATCGACGACCAGTGGAATAAAGCTCGATGCGGCGCTGATGTCGGTTAGCTCGATCACCGGTCAGACGATGCAAGGAAGAATTGGGGATGACGAGGCAGGCCAATGGCCAGCGTTGCAGGGGGGCGCTTTCGTCATCCCCGCCCGGATCAGTCCCGGACGTCTGGAACCGGTGTGTTAAGCAACTGCTGTTCCCACAGGAAGGCACTGCCGCTTGCGCCAGCATGGTCTTTGAGGACTTCCGCCAGTTCGGCAACATGTTCGGTCCGGGCCCAGTCGCGTTGCCATTCGGATGCAACGGCCAGCCATGTCATCATGTTTGCCCCGGCGGCAATCATGCGCTGGATCGCAACCTCGTGCGCCTCGACCGAAACACCGCCACAGGCATCGGTCACCACCGTCACATCCCAGCCTTCGCCAAGCGCCTGTATGGTTGGCATCGCGACACAGACCTCGGTCCAAAGACCTGCAATGATAAGCTGCTTGCGGCCGGTTTCCCTGACCGCATCCACCACCTTTGGATCCTGCCAGGTGTTGATCAATGTCCGGTCAATGATTTCCTGCCCGGGGAATACATCCGTAATCTGCGGGAAAAGACGACCACCTTGGGCGGCGATCACGGTTGTCAGAATGGTGGGCACACCAAACGCCTTGGCAACCTTTGACAACCCTGCTGTATTGTTGATCACCATATGCGGATCGTGGCTGTTCAGATTTGCAAGCTGGTAGGGCTGATGATCGATAAGGACGAGTACCGAATCTTCCGGGCGAAGAAGTGAATCAAGGCCGTTGCGAAAAGTCATGATAATCCTCTGCAGCTATCGTGTGATTATTCTGCCGCAAGTCATTCTTGGGCTGCGGCTATATCCAAACTCTCATGGCTGCTGATGTTGCGGTACCGACCAACTCTGCTACGCTGTGTCGCAAAAACGGGAACACCAAATTGGACATAGAAGATTTACAAACATTCGTAGAAGTTGCTGATACTGGTGGCGTTACACCCGCCGCGCGTCGGCTTGGCGTGTCCAAGTCCGTCGTCAGTCGGCGGTTGATCCGGCTGGAGGCTGAACTTGGCGTTCAGCTTCTGACGCGCTCCACGCGCGGGGCTTCCTTGACCGAAGCCGGGGCCGTGTTCCGCGACCATGCGGCCAAAGCCTGGGCCGAAATCAACGAGGCAAGGGAAACCCTACTGCCGACCGGCCAGCTTTGCGGACTCTTGCGGGTTTCCTTACCGCTTTCCTTTGGGCCCGATCACTTCGCGCCAATACTGTCGGAAATGGCAAAGCGCTATCCCCTGCTGCATATCCATACCTGTTACAGTGATCACGTCGTCGATTTGATCGAGGGGGGATTTGATTGCGCCGTGCGTCTTGGATATCTTCAGGATTCCAACCTGATCGCAAGACGTGTCGGACCGATCTATGGAACGGTTGTTGCGAGCCCTGACTATATCAAAGCGCACGGTGCCCCCGAAACACCGGAAGAATTGCAGTTGCATCAGGCTCTCATGAAGGGAAACGAAGCATGGCAGCTTATGGATGGCGACAAAGTCATCACGGTTCGCCCGCAAGGCCGCTTCAAGGCCGATAACGGCACAGCACTGGTTGCAGCCGCACTTGCTGGGCTTGGCATCGGATATCTTCCCGATGGCCTGATCAGCGACTATATTGCGTCGGGCGCGCTGGTTCCCGTGATGCAACGGTATCCCATTCCGCCTGCGGGCATTTATGTTGTCCGCCCGCCATCCCAGCATCCCGACAGAAAGGTTCGTGCCCTGACCGACCTTCTGATCGAGTATTGTGGAACGGACTCCCGCATTCAGTAAGCTCAGCAGTTTCACAAAGGAAGAAGCCAATGGACAAAATCACTGGTGGTTGCCTCTGCGGCAAAGTCCGGCTTGTGGCATCGGGAAAGCCATACCGCGTGGGCCTGTGTCATTGCCTTGATTGCCGGAAACATCACGGCACGCTTTTTCATGCGTCTGCGGTTTATCCCGAGGATGCGGTAACAATCGAAGGCGACGTGCGCGATTATCAGGGGCGCTATTTCTGCCCGACCTGCGGATCATCGGTTTTCGGGCATAGCGGGGATGAGATTGAGGTCAATATCGGATCGCTGGACGCACCCGATCAGCTAAAGCCAACCTACGAGCTTTGGACCATCCGCCGCGAAGGATGGCTACCGGAATTTCCGCTTGCGAAACGCTATGAGCGGGATCGCGAGGGTACGGGTCGTCTGGAAGAATAAGGCAAAAGGAGATGGTGCGCCCGACAGGATTCGAACCTGTGGCCCCCAGATTAGGAA
>CBIHMD010000244.1:0-4981 GCA_966210655.1 uncultured Thalassospira sp. | reverse complement strand
GACGCGCTTCAAGCGTCACTTTCCGATCCTGATCCCAGAAGAATTTCGCATCATGCAGGCGCGCGCGCAAAACGCGCTCGTTCCCGGCAATGATCTGCGCGTTGGCATCCATCGTCACCATGTTTGAAATGGTGATGAAGCGCGCGGCCAGTTTGCCATTGCTGTCTTCGACGACGAAATATTTCTGATGTTCACGCATCGAGGTTTCCAGAACCTCGCGCGGGATATCCATGAACTGGTCATCGACCTTGCCCATGACCGGTACCGGCCATTCAACCAGACCGCAGACTTCCTCAAGCAGCCCGTTATCTTCCAGAAGCGTGAAACCTTCTGATGCCGCAAGCTTGCGCGCACCGTCCAGAATGACTTTTTTGCGTTCTTCGCGGTCCAGCATGACCTTGGCAAAAGCAAGTTTCGCCTTGTATTCGGTGGCATTGGCAACGCTAAAGGTTGCGGGAGCAAGGAACCGGTGGCCGCTTGTGATATTGCCAGCCGTTACCGGGCCAAAGGATGCCGGGATCACCTTGCCGTCAAACAGGCACAGAATCCGGTCAAGCTGACGCACCCAGCGGACTTTCTGATCAGCCCAGCGCATCGATTTCGGCCAGGGCAGTTTTGCCATGGCGTCTTCGATGATGTCCTTGATGACGTCCGCACTATCGCGGCCCTTCTGTTCGACAATCGCGAACAGGAAAACACCCTTGGGCGTTTCGCGCTTTTCACATTGTTCCAGCGTCACGCCATTGCCGGCAAGAAAACCGGCAATCGCCTTTTCCGGGGCATCGGCACGCGGGCCACGGCGTTCTTCGCGAAGGTCCGGCTGTTTATCGGGCAGACCATTGATGATCAGGGTCAGGCGGCGCGGTGTCACCAGTGCCTCGACCTTATCGAACGCAAGGTCGGCAGCTTTCAGCCCATCGGTGACCAGTTTGGTCAGATCCTCGGAAGCACGCGCCTGCATGCGGGCCGGAATTTCTTCCGAAAACAGTTCAAGCAGCAATTCGGCCATGACTTATGCCTCCTCTTTCAAATGCCCGCGCGAACGAAGCCACGCTTCGCAGCAGGATTTCGACATGTCGCGGACACGGCCGATATAGGCTGCACGTTCGGTGACCGAAATCACGCCGCGCGCATCGAGGAGGTTAAAGATATGGCTGGCTTTCATTGCCTGCTCATAGGCAGGCAGGGCAAGACCGCGTTCGATATTGACCGCACATTCGGCCTGCGCGTCCTTGAAATGCTGGAACAGCATATCGGTATTGGCGACTTCGAAGTTATAGGTCGACTGTTCTTTTTCATTCTGAAGGAACACATCGCCATAGCTGACGCCATTGCCGTTATAATCAAGGTCATAGACGTTTTCGACGCCCTGGATATACATCGCCAGACGTTCCAGACCATAGGTCAGCTCGACCGGAACCGGGTCGCATTCAAAACCGCCGACCTGTTGGAAATAGGTGAACTGGGTGACTTCCATCCCGTCCAGCCACACTTCCCAGCCAAGGCCCCACGCGCCCAAAGTCGGGCTTTCCCAGTCGTCTTCAACGAAACGGATATCGTGCGCCATCGGGTCAATGCCCAAATGCGCCAGCGAGCCAAGGTAAAGTTCCTGCGAATTGGCCGGTGACGGCTTCATCAGGACCTGGAACTGGTAATAGTGCTGCAAACGGTTCGGGTTTTCCCCGTAACGACCATCGGTCGGGCGACGGGACGGCTGCACATAGGCCGCATTCCAGCTTTCCGGGCCCAGCGCGCGCAACGTGGTTGCGGTGTGGAAGGTACCGGCACCGACTTCAAGGTCATAGGGCTGCAGGATGACACATCCCTGATCGGCCCAATAGCTTTGAAGTCGAAGAATGATTTCCTGGAATGAAGGGGGACGTTGCGACCCGTCGAGCGCCATTGCGCGAACTCACTATTAAGTTATCGGTAAATTTAGAGCGGCAAGCTACCGCCCCACCCCGTCGGGGTCAAGAACGCAAAAGCCCTGAGTGGGCCTGAATTTAGCGCTTTTTATGACGCTCTGCGAAATCTCATACCGCGTTGCAGCATACAACATCCGTGCAACAACCCGTTTTTCCAAGCGAAATCACAGCCTGTTGGGCGAAAGTCGAAGACATCAGCAGGGGAAAATATGCAGTCCGCGCAACTCAGCTTTCGCAAACATGCGCGCTGCCTTCGGCATGATAAACACCGCATTTCGGGCATTTTTCAAGATCATGCGCCACAGCTTCCTGTTTCTGCTGTTTGGCTTTCTTGTCATGCGCCGTCTTCTTTGGCTGTTCCTGCCCGGAAACCTGATTCTTGCGGGTAAATAGCTTAAAGCCCTGCCATACCACCACGACGATCAGTGCGGTAAAAAGGATTTTCGATAAACTCAGCATGGCATTTCCCAAAGCATCAAGGTTTGTTTCTGCGCGACAAAGAACCGGCAACGCACTTTACAGTGCCCTTATATTAAACCAAGCCCGATTTAGAAACCGGGCAATGCAGATGGTGCGCGCAAAAGCGCATCACATTCCGGCAGATAAACCCCGGCCTCGTCATGCAGAACAATCCCGCGTCGCAGGGTTACCGGCGATGAAACGCCCTTCCGCGCCGAAACAATCACGCGTAATGGCGCATCGGCACTGGCCTTGCTCCAGATCGGGTAAATCGTCATATCGCCCGCCCGGCCATGCAAAAGCCCGATGATCCGGTCGAGATGATCCGCCCGATGCACGATGGAAATGCGCCCCTTCTGGCGGACCATTCGAAGGCAGAAATTGATCCAGCCCCTAAGATCAGCGGTGCCTTCCTGATGCGCCCTCGCCCGGCTTTCATTTGCAGGGCGCGTGCCCCCGGCATAATAGGGCGGGTTTGAAATCACCTGATCAAAACTTTCGGCCACCAGCGGCAGTGACCGGTCATTGATATCGCCATGAACCGGCGTTACCCGGCCAACCAGATCATTTTCGACAATGTTGCGGCAAAACAGGGCATAGAGATCGTCCTGAAGCTCGACCCCTGTCACATCAGCATCCGGCAGACGGCGCGCCACGCATAGCCCGGCCGATCCGACAGCCGCCCCGACATCAAGTATTTTCTGATCCCGTCTGGAATTGATCGAAACGGACGCGGCCAGCAAAACCGCATCCACCGCCGCCCGATACCCATCCACGGGCTGCTTTAACGTCACCGAGCCGCCCAGCAGAAAATCATGGCTGATGCGTTCTTCCGCAAAATCGGGAACATGAAATGCGCTATCGGGTCGGGTCATAAATCTCGTAATTCCTGCAACCTTGCCAATCCTACAACCTTGCTGGTCCCGGACAGGTTTTCAGTCCTGGACTTCCTCGGCATCGGCATCGGGATCATGTCGTGCGTTATGCGCATCAAGTTCACGTCTGGCAATATCAAGGATGTATTTGGCCCGGCTTTCTTCCTGGGGATCAACCATCAAACGCCTTGGAAGGGCGCCGATGGATCCTTCGAGAATGCTGGCATGGTAATCAAAAATATGGCTGGCGATGCCTTCGTCGGCGAGAACCGATTGCGCCCAGCTGAGCTCGATCGGGTCGTTGCTGCGAAATAGCTCGATCATACGATTTATGCGCCCCGGTTGGTTATTGTGTGATTATGCTATCCATATATATGTGTCCGACCGCACATATTCGGGTAAAACTGTCACCAAGGTGGCTATTGTTGCTTGGCTGGCAACCATTTGTCCACTTGACCGTCACCACCCGGCATCTCTATGTTGAGGCCGCCCACTGAAATCAGCGTTACCCGTCCCGGTGGGCGGGGTCAATACGCGAGAAATTGTTTCGGATTACAGCGTGACCAATATCGCAACGCAGCAGACGACCGAACCCAGCCTTGACTCCCTGATACGCCTTGTCGATGCCGACATGAAGCGCGTCAATCAGGTCATCATCGACAACATGCACAGCGAAGTTGCGCTGATCCCGCAGCTGGCAAGCCACCTTGTCGCTGCAGGTGGCAAGCGCATGCGCCCGATGCTGACCTTGGCATCCGCCCAGCTTTGCGGCTATCAGGGCGGGACATCGGCGGTTGATCTTGCGGCCTGTGTCGAGTTTATCCACACCGCAACGCTTCTGCATGATGATGTTGTTGATGAAAGCCTGCTGCGCCGTGGCCAGGCATCGGCCAATGCCCTGTTTGGCAACGAAGCCAGTGTTCTGGTCGGGGATTTCCTGTTTGCGCGGGCCTTTGTCGTGATGGTCAAAAACGGCTCGCTCAAGGTTCTTGATATCCTGGCAAAGGCGTCCGCCGTCATTGCCGAGGGCGAGGTTTTGCAGCTTTCGACCGCCAATGACATGGCGACCAGCGAAGAAGCCTATCTTGAAGTCATCACCGCCAAAACCGCCGCCCTGTTTGGTGCAGCGTCCCAGATCGGTGCAGTGATTGCCAATCGTTCGGCCGAGGATGAAGAAGCCCTTCGTCTTTATGGCATCTATCTTGGCACGGCTTTCCAGCTGATCGACGATGTTCTGGATTATTCCGCCCATCAGGCGACGCTGGGTAAAACCGTTGGCGATGATTTCCGTGATGGCAAGGTGACGCTGCCGGTGATCATTTCCTATGCCAAGGGCGATGACGTGGAAAAGGCCTTCTGGCGGCGCTGCATGGAAGATCAGGAATTCACCGATGGCGACCTTGATCGCGCACAGGAACTGATCCGCAAATATGATGCGCTTAGCGCATCGATGGATCGTGCACGCGAATTTGGCCAGCTTGCCATCGATACCCTGACGCGCTTTGACGATGGCGCGATCAAGGATGCGATGATCGAGGCGGTCGAGTTCTGCATTTCACGCCCATACTGATATCGCATGCCGGTATCGCATGTCGGGGTCCCGGCGTATCGACGCAAAAAACCCTTGCGTCGGTCCGTATTTGGGATTATCACCCGGCTTCGCAGAATGACGGAGCGTAGCTCAGCCTGGTAGAGCACTGTCTTCGGGAGGCAGGGGTCGGA
>CBIHMD010000243.1:0-4991 GCA_966210655.1 uncultured Thalassospira sp. | reverse complement strand
GTCCAGACCCTAGACAAAAGCCCGGCCAATATGACCGGGCTTTTTCATGATGGATCAAGCCGATATCAGGCGAGGTCGCGTTGCAAGGGCAGGGTGACCTCGAATACTTCCTCGTCGGCAAGATATTTGCGCGAGAATCCCAGTTTTTCACAAAGCGTCAGCATCCGGCGGTTATCTGGTAAAACCTGCCCGATAAAGGTCTCTGTTCCTTTCTGGCGGCAATATTCGATCATCTTTTCCATCAGCACACGGCCAAGGCCACGACCCTTGATGTCCGAGCGAACCATAATCGCATATTCGGCATGTTCATTGTTGGGGTCGATCACGACCTGAACCATACCGTGGATTTCGCCTTCTTCCGAACCATCTGGCACAATGGCAAGGAAGGCCATGTCACGGTCGTAATCAAGCTGTGTCTGGCGGGCCATTTCCGAATGTGGCAATTCGCGAACAGATCCAAAGAACCGGAAGTGAATATCTTCGGGTGTCAGTTTCGACATGAATTCATAGTGTTTCGGCTCGTCCTCGGGCTTGATTGGACGCAATAGATATTTCGTTCCGTCATCCAGAATCAGTTCCTGTTTCAGATGACGTGGATAGGGATGGATCGCCAGACGTTGGTCATCGCTAACTACTTTCGGTGTTACCTTGATGCGGGCATCCAGCGCAATCACGCCGGTCTGATCAATCAGAAGCGGGTTCATGTCGAGTTCAAGGACTTCGCCAAGATGCACGACCAGCTGGGACAACCGCACCAGCGTGACGTAAAGCTGTTCGAGATTGACCGGCGGTACATCACGATAGCCCCGCAGCAGATTGTAGATACGCGTACCTTCAACAAGTTCGCGTGCCAGCTTCATGTTCAATGGCGGCAGGGCCATGGCCCGGTCTCGGACCACTTCGACCTCGACCCCGCCATGACCAAACAGGATCACAGGGCCAAAAATCGGATCGGTGGTCATGCCAACGATCAATTCACGTGCACCTGCACGCTTGATCATTTCCTGCACGGTAAAGCCACGCACCCGCGCATCTGGGAATTTCTGTTTGACGGTGCGCAGCATCTTGTTGCCAGCAGCGCGCAGTTCCTCGTCACTGTCGATACTCAGAACAACACCGCCAACATCGGATTTGTGGCTGATATCATCCGACAGGATTTTAAGCGCGACCGGATAGCCGATGGCATCTGCCGTTTCGACAGCGTCATCAACTGATTCTGCGGCTACGGTTTTGACCGTATTGATTCCATAGCATTCCAGAACGGCCTTTGCTTCCGGCTCGGTCAGCATATCGCGCCCGGAATGGATGGCCGTGTGGATGATCTGGCGTGCCTTGTCTGTTTCCGGCGTAAAGTCCTGCGGAACTGATGGTGGTGTTTCCATCAGGACTTCCTGCAACTTGCGGTAATTCACCATATGCTGGAAGGCCGCAACCGCGTTTTCTGGTGTACGATAAGTCGGAATCCCGGCGGCATAAAACAGATTGCGCGCTTTGGCGACGGTTGCCTCGCCAACCCAGTTGGTCAGGATGTTTTTGCGGCTGTCCTTGATCGCATTAATTACGCCTTGGGCGACTTCAACCGGGTCGGTGATGGCGGTCGGCGCGTGCATGACCAGAAGGCTGTCGATATTGGGATCTTTTAGAACCGCATCAATCGACTTTGCATATCTTTCGCCCGGGGCATCCCCGATAATGTCGACGGGGTTTGCATGCGACCAGGTTGACGGCAAAACACTGCTAAGCGCGTTGATGGTGCTGTCTTCGAGCTTGGCGAGTTGCCCGTGCCGTTCAATCAAGGCATCAACCGCCAGAACGCCAATGCCACCGCCATTGGTAATAATGCCCAGCTTGTCGCCCCGGAATGGACGCATGCGAGAAAGTGTTTCGGCGGCCGAAAACATTTCCGAAACCGTATAAACGCGCAGAACGCCGGCACGTTTGATCGCGGCGTCAAATACGTCGTCCGCCCCGGCCAGTGCACCCGTATGCGATGCGGCGGCGGCGGCACCTTCGGCAAACCGGCCTGACTTGATACAGAGGATCGGTTTGTTGCGCGATGCTGCGCGGGCGGCGGAAATAAAGCCGCGACGTTCCTGAATGGATTCGATATACAGCATGATCGCGCGTGTGTTGGGATCAGAACCCAGATAATCGATAACATCACCGAAATCGACATCGTCGCATTCGCCCAACGATATAAAGTGCGAAAACCCGATACCGCGTGCCGCCGCCCAATCCAGAACGGCGGTGCAAAGCGCTCCCGACTGCGACACAAACGCGATTTTGCCACTGCCGATGCTTTGATGACTGAAACTTGCGTTAAGCCCGATGCCCGGCACCATCAGGCCAAGGCAGTTTGGGCCAAGCAATCGCATTTTGTTACGCGCGGCAATGTCAAGAATCGCCTGTTTGATGCTGCGGGTTTCGTCATACTGCTCGGCGCCAAGGCCGGCCGTCAGGACGATGGCTGCCATACATCCCTTGGCAGAAAGACATTCCATGGTCGGAATAACGGCGTGGGGAGGGACGCAGATAACAGCAAGTTCGGGAATGACCGGCAGGTTTTCAACATCAGGGTAAGCCAGAACACCGCCAATCGACTGGCTGCGCGGATTAACCGGCATTATCGGGCCGTCAAACCCGCCCGCCAGCAGATTGCGCATGATCACCTGACCCACAGAATGGGGCCGGTTAGACGCGCCAATGACTGCGACAGACTTGGGTTTGAAAAGATGGTCGAGATTAATGGTACTCATTACCGAATTCCCGCTTTGCCTTCTGGCTGCGCGTCCTGTTGACATGACGGCGGCCCGGATAAAATTGGTTTGGCATCAAACCACCCGATGGATGGCATGTGTGCACGTGCGAGATCGTATTGCGGTGACAAGTATATTGATTTGTTATGAGTCAATAAAGCACTGATGACCCGAAGATTTTACAGGAGTGTCATATCCTGTTCGTATGAAAACGATCATGTATTTCCCGATCGATGCTGCGTGCCACCGAATAGAGTCTTTAGCCACGGTGGCAGGTGAAAGAAGCTCATGAGAAGATACATCACAACCATGTTGTTAAAGTACGATGTATCGTCCGTCGTCAGGCAAATTATATCCGTTCTGCCTGCATCGGATATGCCGGTGACAAGCGCCAATAGGGGAAAGACCGGTGATGCGGCAAATGGAAGCCATCGAACCATCCAAAGGGTGGCGGTATATCCGCCATCCCCCGAAGTCATGCTGCCAATGTATCTGCTATGGCGGTGCAGTTTGCCCATTTTGTATCTCCTGCCTGATGGGCCTAGTGGCATGCCGTTTTCTTGACGCTGTCGAACAGACCTTCGACCGAACCGGTTTCAGTTTCGGGTTTCATTGCTGCTGTTTCATACAGATCATGGTGGCGCACCCACTCCATTTTGTTCGGGACATCTTTTTCGTCCCGTCCCTTGGGCATCAAATCAAGCAGTCTGTATGTGCCCATCATGGCGTCGACCCCGCGGCCATAGGTCGAATAGGTATGAAAAACCTCGCCACGGTCGTTTTTGATAAAGGCACTCAACCCCGGCCATTCTTCGAAGGCATATGGCCATTTGCCATAGTTGTAGTGAATTTCACCCTTGGCTGTTTCTTCGGGGGTGAAGCTGACGCGGAAGTCATAGTTGAAGTCACTTTCATGCGAGGAAACCCAGTTGAATTTCCAACCCATGCGTGCACGAAACCGTTCAATATTTGCAAGTGGCGCACGTGAAACGGCGGTGAAAGTGACATCGCGCTGGGCCATATGGATCGTGATGCCGTCCATATGATCGGCCATGAACGAGCAGCTTGGGCAGCCTTGCTCCCAATCCGGACCGAACATGAAATGCTGGACAAGTAGCTGGCTGCGGCCTTCAAACAGGTCAGCAAGAGACCGTTTTCCATCAGGCGTATCGAACATATAGTTTTTGTCGATATGGACCCACGCCAGTTCGCGGCGTGCGGCAGCGATCTCGTCGCCAAGGCGGGTCAGTTCCTTCTCGCGGGCGAGAAGTGCCTTGCGTTCGGAAAGCCATTCATTACGGCTGACGATACGCGGGTTTTCCGTGTTAGGTTTGGAAATCATTTTGGCATTCGTCATTTCTGTTTTCCTATCTTTCGGTTGACGATAGGCAAAGATTAGGCGAAGGGACGTTCAACCGGGGAGTAACAAACGTGACGCAATTTGGGATGCTTAAATGGCCATAATGGATTCCCTGATCACAGGTGCCGCACGGGCCCTGTCCGCCGGGGATCCGCTTGGCGCGTTAAAATGCGTCGGTCTGCGGGATGATCCACCGGCACTGGCACTGCGCGGCATTGCTTTGGCCCAGTTAGAGGATGTCGATCGGGCCAGAGTACTTCTGAAACGTGCCGCACGCGGTTTTGGTGCATCCGAACCATTAGCACGTGCACGTTGCGTTGTTGCCGAAGCTGAAATTGCACTGGTGTCTCGTGATCTGGGATGGGCCGAAAAGGCCCTTGATGGCGCACGACAGACACTTGAACAGCGTAGCGATCATGTGAATGCCGCGCATGCAAGGCAGCTTGAAATCAGGCATGTTTTACTGACAGGACAGCTTGATCAGGCCGAACAAATGCTCGGCGAAATCAATTCGGACATTTTGCCGCCAATCTTGCAGATTTCTCATGAAATGATCCTTTTTGGGATCGCTGTGCGGCGTCTTCAGGCCGGTGCGGCACGCGCAGCCCTTGAACGGGCAAATCATTTGGCTCAGGCGGCAAAACTGCCGGTCCTGATCGCGGAAATCGAAAAAGCATATGTAACTTTGAATGCACCGGCAGCGCGGCTGATTGCAAAGGGTGAGGAGCGGCTTATCATCCTGCAGGAAGTCGAAGACCTGATGGCATCGGACATGCTTGTTATTGATGCGTGCCGGTATGGCGTTCGTCAGGGGCAGGTAGCAATTTCGCTTTCAACCCGGCCGGTGCTTTTCAACCTTCTACGTATTCTCGGCG
>CBIHMD010000242.1:0-4998 GCA_966210655.1 uncultured Thalassospira sp. | reverse complement strand
CGCGCATCTGTTGTTCGGCCTGGCGCAATTTGCCAAGCGATGTCGATATCCCCTCGACCAGAGTGGTTACCGACCGGGACAAAAGACCCAGTTCATCGCGCTGATGATGGCGGGGGACGGTAAGGCCGGTTGCTTCGGGGTGGTCTGTATCAATACCGGTGACGGCTTGTGATATGCGCAGAAGCGGCTTGGTCAATGTCAGGTAAAAGAACACCACAAGCGCAAGACCCAGCAGGAAGTTGCGCAAAATACCCGATGTCAGGATGCGTGTCGCGCGGTTGATGAAACCGTCGGCAATCAGATCGGTATCAATCCGCACAGCCAGATAACCGACAAGGTCGCGATTGCCCCCGATCTGAAGCGGCACATTATATTGCTGGTTGTTGCCAAACATCATTTCGGTCAGGGCAGACCGGTTTGATGAGGATGGGGTGCGCGTCTTTTGCGCCAGCACATTGCCGAAATTGTCGCGAAGCGTTGCGCTATAGACCGGTTCATATTCAAAAAGGCCCGATATCACACGCGCAGCAAGCGTTTCATCAAGGCCATAGGCTGCCTGTGTCGCGGATTCGCGCAACGTCGACAGAACCTGATTGACCGTCCGGTCGATCAGGCTGCGTTCTTCATAAAGATCCCAGACGATCTGCGCGATGCTGAAAAACAAACCGATCAGGAGGGTGATAACGACGGCTGCACGTGCCTGTTTGACAGACAAGCGATCACGCCATCTGAGCCGTTGCGTTTTCAGGCTACCCTCCGCCAATCCACACCCCTGCATGGCTCTATGACCATTTGCACAGCCAAGACTATGTGCTTAATGCGTCAAAAGCAATTGTTGCGCGGCTTCTAATGCTGGAAAAAGGCGGCGAATTCTGTATTTTCCGCCCAAAGCCGATTTTGCCTGTCCGATGCGCGTTAAATAGCTGCGATATCGCAAGGCGTCGAAAGAGCAATACTACTAAAAAAAATGGGATTTTATTGGAGTTGCACACAAGCGTCGTGCGTGATAACCCAATCCCCGAGAGAGAACAAGGCCGAGCGCGGGCGCAGCCGCATCACGGCCTCGCAACCTGAACGGAGTTACACCATGACCTATGTGGTGACAGAAAACTGCATCAAGTGTAAGTATCAGGACTGCGTCGAGGTTTGCCCCGTCGATTGCTTCTATGAAGGTGAAAACTTCCTGGTTATTCACCCGGACGAATGTATCGATTGCGGTGTCTGCGAACCTGAATGTCCGGCCGAGGCGATTATTCCCGATACCGAACCGAATCTGGATAACTGGCTCGAGATCAACCGCAAATTCGCGGAAGTCTGGCCGAATATTACGCGCAAGGGTGATGCACCAGCCGATGCCGACGAATGGAACGGCAAGACGGGCAAGACCGAAATGCTTAGCGAAGCACCGGGCGCCGGTGATTGATTGCGCGTGATAAAGGCCTGTAATTAAACAATATTTGCGCCTTTCTTTATCTGGCGCATGGCTGCATTGAGCCGGTCGCGCGGAAAAATTCTGTGATAGACCGGCTCGTTGTGTTATTGTGGGCAACTCGCGTTCAAGGGCTCGGCAGGCTCGCTCCGCGCAGTCGGATCTCCGTTATTATATCCTGTCAGAAACCGCGACTTCGCCAAAAGCATGGTCGCGCGCAGCTCTTCGCGTCGCTGGGTCTATAGTGTTACAGTTGAATGACCAGGCCTGTTTGGGCCGGAAGGAAGCTTGATGTCGGATAAGTTGCCCTTTGCTGTTGGCGATTACGTTGTTTACCCCGCACACGGTGTTGGCCGTGTTGATGGCCTGGAAACCCAGGAAATCGCGGGTCAGGAATTGCGCCTTTACATCATCACTTTTGAATCGAGCCGCATGACCTTGCGCGTGCCGGTGAACAAGGTGGGCAACTCCGGACTGCGCAAGCTGTCCTCGAAAAAACAGATGGACTCGGCGCTCATTACCCTTAAGGGCCGTGCCCGCGTCAAACGCACCATGTGGTCGCGTCGCGCACAGGAATATGAAGCAAAGATCAATTCCGGTGATCCGGTTTCGATTGCCGAAGTGGTTCGTGACCTGCATCGCACCGCCACCCAGCCTGAACAGTCGTTCTCCGAACGCCAGATTTACGAAGCAGCGTTTGAACGCCTCGTGGATGAACTGGCTGCGATCGAAAAGATCGACAAGGACAAGGCTTCGGGCAAGCTCGAAAAACTGTTGCAGAAAGCTGCCTGATACGTCTGTACAGCTTTCTTATACAGAGACCTCTTTTTAAAAACCGGCCTACAAGGTAATCTTGGGCCGGTTTTGTTTATTTTGGGCACGTTATGGCAATGAGCGCAGTTCTGGCACCGATAAAACCGGCGGACAAAATATGGACCATTGGTGCGATCAATGGCGATCTTGCCGCGCTGCAGGCCATTCATGGCAAGCTTCGGGGCAAAATCGCGGCGGGTGATCGTCTGGTCTATCTTGGCAATTACTGGGGCGATGGCACGGCCGAGGCGGTATCGGGCACGATCAATGAAGTGCTGCTGTTCCGCCGCTATTTCCTTGCCAAGGACGGTGTCGATATTGCCGATATCGCCTTCCTGCGCGGTGTTAGCGAAGAAATGCTCAGCAAATTGCAGCAAATCCAGTTCGCCCCCAACCCGGGCGAGGTCTTTGACTGGATGCTGTCACGCGGCATTGCCGGGACGCTTCGGGCTTATGGTTTCGATCCGTCGTATACGCAGGCCCTGATGCGGCAGGGGGCACATGCCATTTCGCAATGGACCGGCCAGTTCGGCGAAGCCTTCCGCCGTCAGAAGGGCCACGCATCCCTTCTATCCGATCTGAAACACGCGGCCTATGCTACCGATGGATCGCTGATTTTTGTTCATGCGGGGCTTGATGGTTCCCGTCCGCTGACCGGGCAGACCGACACCTTCTGGTGGGGCGGGTCGATGTTTGAAAGCATCACGGATCGGTATTACGATTGTCGCCGGATCGTGCGCGGATCGGCACAGGGCAATGTCGGGTTGCAGGAACGCGAATTTACCCTGTCGATTGATGGCGGGGCCGGACGGGGCGGTCAATTGATCGCGGTTGCCATTGGCCGCGACGGCAAGATCGTCGACCATATCGAAAGCTGATTTTTCAAATCGTCAGATACAAAAGGGGCAGAAAATCCGGTTTGCTGCCCCTTTTTGATTAATCAATCACAACCTTGACCATTGAATTGGTTGCCGGTGGCTGGCCGGGTTCAAGCCCGTTCAGCACGGCAAAGGTTTCGGACGGTTCGCGTGATACGGCCATCTGATCGACAAAGGTCGAAAGATCATATTCCGGGTTCACCGCCCGGACCTTGATACGCAGCGGATGGAATTTCTGCTGCTCTTCGCGGGTCAGCGGGCGGAAGCTGTATGTCGTGCGGCGAAGGGCAACGTTATAGGCTTCGACCTGATCCAGCGGCACGATAAACAGGAACTGATAGGCATTGTCGCCGTGCCGGATCGCCACCACGCGCAATCGGACCCGTTCGCCGGAATTCAGATTGACGTCGGCATGGCCGGTGGCGGCTTCCTGACCGTTGATATCGATATTTTCGATATTGGTGATCGCGATCTTGCTGGAAAAACCGCGCGCCAGATATTGATCAAGTGCAACACCCTTGGCCTTTGGCGCACCTTCAAACACGATCTGCGCCCCGCCGTCATCCTGTGCAATGACCGCATCGGGCTGATTGATCATGGAAAATCCGTCGGGCACATCGAACCGGAAATCAAGCGGCACATGAATAAAGGCCGTGCCCCGCACATAACCGTTATCCGGGCCGTCGCCGTAAATAATCCCGTCAATCGCCGTCATGTAACGCACCGCACCGACTTCCGGGTTGGCAACCGGGGTAACATTGGCGGCCTGATGGGCCTGCTCGATCCGGTCAAGGGTACGGGGGTGGGTGGCCATGAAATCGAACTGATCGATTTCGTCGGGCGACCGCCCCGCCAGTTTCGCCTGAAGGCGTGAATGCGCACGCAGTTTCTTCAGGAACGATGCCATGCCTTCCGGGTCGTATCCGGCGCGCGTGATGTAACGCACGCCCAGCATGTCGGCCTCAAATTCATGTTCGCGCGAAAACGACTTCAAATAGGCATTCGCACCGACGCCGACGATATCCCCGGCACCGCTGCCAAGGGCAGCCGAAAGCCCGCCTGCCAAAATCTGCGTCAGAACCCCGCGGCTGTAACGCTGTGCGGAATGACGGGCGACCACATGGCCGATTTCATGGGCGAGAACCCCGGCAAGCTCCGCCTCGTTCGAGGCAAGTCCCGCCAGCCCACGCGTGATATAGACATAGCCGCCCGGCAGGGCAAAGGCGTTGATTACTTGTGAATCAAGCACGGTAAAGGTGAATTTCTCGTCCGGTGCCTCGGATACCGCCACCAGTTTGTTACCGATTTCCGTGACATAGCTTTGCAGGTCTTTTTCATCATAATCACCGCCAAATTCGCGGACGATTTTCGGATGTTCCTCGGCTCCGACCTGTCTTTCCTGATCGGGGGACATAAAGGCGGTAAAGCTGTCTTCGCCTGTCGCGCGGTTGGTCGAACAACCCGCAAGGGCCGCCACCAGACCAAGTGCAGCAAGGGCCGTTGCCAATCGTTTTGTCTTGCGATGAAAAAGCCAACTCATTGAAGTTCTTTCCTCTTATGCCCGCGATGCGTATCCTTTGCCGGAAACGCCATTTTATCCCTTACGATGTGGTAGCGCGTGTTGGCTTGCCAATCAATATCTCGCATCAATCAAACCTATTCGCAAAAATCGGGAAATTTTGCGGCGAATGTTGCTGTTCGTGTTGCAGGATGCCTGTTTGCGGCATTCCTGATCGCAGCCAGGTCCACACCCACATATGCGCAGGAATGGATATGTGGCCCAGACTTTGGTTCCGCCAACATTGACGCGGCCACTATTGATGGGGCTGGTGCACGTAGCGGTGATCTTCCTGTCATGGCGATCCGATTGGCAAGGTT
>CBIHMD010000241.1:0-5005 GCA_966210655.1 uncultured Thalassospira sp. | reverse complement strand
GTTTATGTCGATCCCTATACCGGGCTGGTGCAGGGATCGATGCCCGATCGCGGCACGATCATGTGGCTGGTGCGCCGCATCCACAGTCTGGCTGAATTCGGCACAATTACCAATTACCTGATCGAAATTGCCGCGGGATGGAGCATCCTTCTGGTCGCGACCGGCATTTACCTTTGGTGGCCGCGCGACAATCAGACGGGTGGCGTCCTGACTGTGCGCGATACCCCGGCGCGTCGGCGCTGGTGGCGTGATGCCCATGCAGTGACCGGCATTTTCGTTGGCTTCTTTATCGTGTTTCTGGCAGCGACCGGCATGTTTTGGTCGGTGTTCTGGGGTAAATATGCCAATGAATTCGCCAATGGCACGCCGAGTGGCTATCCATCGGGTGTACGCGTCGATGTGCCGCTTTCGACCGTGCCGATGACCAAGGCGTTTGGCGAAACCGGCTGGACCACCGAAAACGCCCCGATCCCGATGTCGGTTGACAGCATCGCGAATGCCGGGGGTACCAATCCAACCCCAATCGGCATTGATGCCGCCGTGGCAAAGTTCGGGGAACTTGGCATTGCGCCGGGCTATGCAATTTCATTACCCAGTGGCGAAACCGGTGTTTACAGCGCATCGATCTATCCCGATGACCTGTCCCAGCAGCGCGTCATTCATCTGGACCAGTATTCAGGTCGACCACTGATCAATATGGGATATCAGGATTACGGCATCTTTGGCCGGATCATGGAATGGGCGATCAATGTCCATCTTGGACAGGAATACGGGGTGATCAATCAGATTGTCCTGATGATTGTCTGTCTGGCGATTATCTTTATGGCCGTTTCAGGCGGGGTGATGTGGTGGAAACGCCGCCCGGCCGGATCGCTTGGTGTGCCGCCCCTGCCGCGCCGGACCAAAAGTCTGGTCGGGGTGACTGCGATCCTTGCGATTGGCGGGATCATTTACCCCATCGTCGGTGCATCCATGCTGATAATCTGGTTGCTGGACTGGCTGTTTATTGCCCGCCCGGCCCGGGCCTTGCGTGCGGTCTGACCGCTAGACAAAGCAGACCGGCCATCCAGCCGGACAAAAGATCTGGTGTCGATACGCGGCACCCCGCAACGTGCCGCGTATCTCCCTTGTGCCATCGGGAGCTCCCCATGAACAACGAAGACGCCTTGAAACATCTTGAGAAACTTGCTGAGAACCCGGCCCTTGATATGGGGGCCAATACAGCCATAGGACATCACGAAGGGGACAGCGAATATATCTATCGCATCCTTTCGGGCCTGGTAATGCAATGCCATTATGCCGAAGACGGTGAACGTCAGGTATGCCGCGTGTTTCGCCCCGGCGATCTGATCGGGCTTGAAACGGTGGTTGAACCGGGTCTTGCATTGATCAGCGAAACCCTGACGCCGACGGTATTGATGCGCATTCCGGTTGCCCGTGTTCGCATGGCCCAGACAAACAACCCTGAACTGCAACAGGCCATCTTGCGCCTGCTCGCGCGCGAGGTTGTCGATGGCTATAACTGGAAGGTCAATCTGGGGACCGGATCGGCAATGCGCCGGATTTGTCGGTTCCTGCTCTGGAGTGCCAAGGACGATTATTGTCCGTTGCCGACACGCGACAAGCTGGGCAGCATCATCGCCGCAACCACCGAAACCGCAAGCCGCATGATCGCCGATCTGCGCCGTCAGGGCGTCTTGCGTAAAAGCCGGTCACGCCCGGCAACAGTCGTGATAGACCGGGATCGTGTCCGTCAGAAGGCCGGCGATTTCTGGGATCACCACGCCGCGTGATCACGGACAGAATGTTTTGAAAAACGGGGATGCGGTCGCCATCCGATCAGTGCGGCCGCGTGTTCCCGCCAAAGGACACATCGAACGGCATGGTCACGTTCGATTTCAAAAGCACTTCAAAATCGCTGGCCGGGATCGGTTTGCTGAAATAAAACCCCTGCACCTCGTCGACCCCTTCGGAAACGATGCGTTCAAGCTGCATTTCCGTTTCGATACCTTCGACATTGACCGCCATGCCAAACGACCGTGCCAGAAATACAACCGCACGCACAATCGCGGCATTGCCGTCCCGGCTGTCCAGATCAATGATAAACGACCGGTCGATCTTGATCTTGTCCACCGGGAAACGTTTCAGATAGGCCAGCGATGAATAACCGGTCCCGAAATCGTCAATCGCAATCCGTATGCCCTGATTGCGCAAAATACCCAGCGTTATCGCCGCCTCGCGCGGGTTATCCATCACCGCACTTTCGGTGACTTCAAATTGCAACTGGGTCGGATTCAGGCGCGACCGATCCAGAACATCGCCGACACTTTCAATAAGATCCTCGTGACGCGCCAGTTCCAGCGGCGAAAGATTGACCGAAATCGTCAGTTCGCCGTATCCCGAATCGACCCATTCGCGCGTCTGCTTACAGGCCTGATTAAGAACCCATTTGCCGACATCGGCAATGATGCCCATCCGTTCGGCTACGGGAATAAAATCGACCGGGCTGACCTGCCCGCGCGATGGATGGAACCAGCGCACCAGTGCCTCCATCCCAATGATCTTGTGGTTCGCGATATCAATGATCGGCTGATAGAACAGCTCCAGCTCGTCATTTTCAATCGCATGGCTAAGATCGCGTTCAAGCGCCTTGCGTTCCTGCACTTCGACCTGCAAACGCGGCTCGAAGAAATGATACCGGTTGCGCCCTTCCGCCTTGGAGCAATAAAGCGCCAGATCGACATTCCGAAACAGGTCTTTTTCATCGCGCCCGTCCTGCGGGAACATACAGATACCGACCGACGTCGATGCCTGCACCTCGTTCCCGTCCAGCATGAAGCGTTCCGACACCCGTTCAATCAGGCGCTGCGCGACAAGGGTCACTTCCTCGACCGTGCCCGGATCATGGATCAGCACGGCAAACTCATCTCCGCCAAGGCGCGCCACAACATCCTCGTTACGCAGGCAAACCCGCATGCGTTCCCCTACTCCCTGTAAGAGTAGGTCGCCAATGGGATGGCCTAGCGTGTCGTTGATGTCCTTAAAGTTATCCAGATCAAACAGCATCAGCACAAAACTGCGCTTTTCATGCTTGCCACGCTTGACCGCCGCGGCCAGCCGCTCCTGAAACAGGGTGCGGTTCGGAAGCCCCGTCAATCCGTCATGATGGGCAAGGAACTGAATGCGTGCTTCGCTGCGCTTGCGATCCGTGATGTCGGTAATCGATCCTTCGATCAGGACCGGCAGCCCCTTGTCATCGCGCACGAGCCTTGCATTTTCCTCGACCCAGATGATTTTCCCGTCACGACGGCGCATCTCGGCCTCGAACCCCTGAACCGCACCATCGCGCAACAGTTTGCCCGTAAGGCGCAGACGGTTGGTCGGGTTAAGGTAACATTGCGAAAAACCGCCTTGGGGCACCAGCAATTCATCGGCACTGTCATAGCCAAGGATCGATACAAATGCCGGATTGGCCGACAGGATATCGCCAAGCGGGCGGCTTTGATAAAGTCCTTCGGCGGAATTTTCGAAAATACCCCGATATTTTTCCTCCGCCCGGCGAAGAGCACGTTCGACCGAAAGCTTTTCGGTCACATCCTGCCCGATGCAGATCACACCCGATACGTCGCCATCTTCACCAAAATGCGCACGCGCATTCCATTGCAACAGGCGCACCTCGCCATCGCGACGACGGAACGAAATGACTTCGTCCTTGATGATCTCCCCGGAAATCAGGCGCTTGATCGCCTGACGCACCTGATCGCGCTCCCCCGGAAGCAACAGGAAATCAAAGAAATTCTGCCCCGCTGCTTCCATCCAGGAAAAGCCGAATGTCCATTCACATTCCCGGTTATATTCCAGAATGCGTCCTTCGCTATCAAGGAACAGGATGACGCTGCCTGCGGTTTGCACCAATGCACGATAACGTTCCTGACGGCGGCGCAAATCATATTCTGCCTGGCGGTTTTTGGTGATGTCGGTAACCGTGACGCTATAACCCAGAAGCGATCCACCCTCGCCGCGAATTTCGGTGGCGTTGATCCGCACCCAAAGCTGGCTGCCATCCTGACGGCGCATTTCGACATCACGCGCCTGAATACCGTTACCCGATACCAGATCGCGACGCAGATCACGCAAATCATCGGACCGGGCATAAAACTTTTCAGAATTGGAAAGATAGGCCTGACGCAACTCGCGCACACTGTCATAGCCAAACAGCGTGGCGGTTTCTTCATTCACACTGGTCAATGCGCCGTCTGCCGCCAGATCGACGATGCCATGCACCGCATGTTCAAGTGCGCGCCGATAGCTTTCCTCGCGCGTGCGTTCCTGCCCGAAAAGCGCAATTGCATCCTGTGTCGGTAATGGCATGCGTTGCCACTGATAAATCCGCTGACCATAATGAACGGTGCGGATTTCATCCCAGTCGATACCCTCTTCGTCCTGTTCAATAAGCGCACGCTGACCGGTCGGCTTGGTCAGCGACAACGCCCCGGGCAATCCCATTTCAAGAGCTGCCTGTTCGGCCGCCTTGTTCGAGAATCGCAAGCCGCCATCACGTTCGACCACAAGAACCGGCTGCGGTGAAATCAGAACCCCGGTACCGGTCGTCGCATCGGCATCCTGCAGGGCGATGATACGCACATAAACCTGTTCTGAAAATGAAAGCTGCCAGGCAAAGAACTGAACATCGCGACCGTCGATCTGGTCGACACGCGAAAAATAACCCACGGCATTAAGGGCTTCGGCACTGATTTCACGAATATTACGGGCGATTTCGGGATGGGTATCGATTTTTTGCCAGGTATCGTCCGCAAGGTCCGGCGAGATCGTCTGCACCCATGGCGCATTGACAAGAAGGCTCTCGCCGATGGGATCATAAACCCCCGACGGTACACGAAGATGCCCAATCAACGCCGCAAGAGTTCCCGCAGCATTGCTTGAAATAATAACTCCCATACCCGGCTTATTCGTCATTTTTGTTATCGCTGCGAGACCATAACTA
>CBIHMD010000240.1:0-5025 GCA_966210655.1 uncultured Thalassospira sp. | reverse complement strand
GAATAATGGTTGCTGATCATCATCAACAACACCGGCAGCGTCAGATAGTTGTTATGCGTGGATCGCTGCTTGGCCTGCAAGCCCAAGGCCGGGTCAGGCGTTTCCCCCGCCATCAGGCTGGCGACGACCTTTTTCTGGTTGGGAATGATGATGCGAAACACGTTGGCTGCCATGATCGTGCCCAGCATCGCCCCGACATGGATAAACGCCCCGCGGCCGCTAAACACATGGGTAAAGCCATAAGCCGCAACCATCGCCAGAATGAACACGCCAACCGCAAGCTTTCCGGTGCTTTGGCCAACCGGGCTTTTGCACATCAGATCGTAAATCACCCAACCGGCAAACAGGCTCGCAAGACCGATCAGGATCGCATCCCATTTGCCAAGCGGCATGACATTCGGATCGATCAGATAGCTTTCGGCACTCCAGTAATACATCGTCACCAGAAGCGCAAAACCGGTCAGCCAGGTGAAATAGGCCTCATACTTGAACCAGTGAAGTTCGGGCGGCATGGATTTCGGCGCGACCATCCATTTATTGACATGGTAAAACCCCCCGCCATGGACCATCCAGGCTTCGCCATACACACCGTCGTCCATGCCTGGGCGCTTGCGCAGGCTCAGATCAAGCCAGACGAAGTAAAAGGATGAACCGATCCACGCGATACCGGTGATCAAATGCGCCCAGCGCAGGATCAAATTGATCCAGTCCTGAAACAGAATATCCACCCGTTGAAACCTCCGTCTTGCCGGGCGTCTCTCATGCTGCCCTGCTGTCCCCTTGCCGGTTATGCGATACGCTTGACCGCATTGATCCGGAATTATTCCAATCAGAGTCCTAACATAGCGTATCCGGGCGCTCTATTATTAAGGGCAGGTGCATAATCGAAATGACTTTCAAGTTATTTTTTAAAATGGCACAGTGCCTTGAAATTCGAAAAAGCAAAAACAAGAACGCCATATCAGGAGCACCCGCACCATGTCCGACTTTGAGGACATCCAGATTTTTGTCCGCGTAGCCGAACTTGGAAACCTGTCTGCCGCCGGGCGTGAATTGCGCCATTCGGCGGCGGTTGTGTCAAACCGGATTGCGCGTCTTGAAGAACGGCTTGGTGTCAGGCTTTTGAACCGCACCACGCGCCGGGTGAATCTTACCACCGAAGGCGATGTTTATTACCGGCACTGCCTGCGTATTCTGGCCGAAATGCAAGAAGCCGAAAATGCCATCGCCAATCAGAAAAACACCACGCGCGGCCCGGTAACGCTGACCTGCCCGATTGCGTTTGGCAATAAATATGTCGCACCGATCATTCCGAAGTTTGTCGAGAAAAACCCCGATGTGCAGGTCAGACTGCACCTTTCCGACCGGTTGCTTGACCTGCTTCAGGACAAGGTCGACCTTGCCATTCGCATTGCCGAGCTAAAGGAAAGCTCGCTGATCGTGCGCAAGCTTGCGGCCAACAAACGCATGCTGGTCGCAAGCCCTGCCTATCTGAAAAGGCATGGTATCCCCAGCGCACCCGGTGATTTACTGCACCATAACTGCCTGTTGCTGCGATTTCCGGGATCACGTCAATATCAATGGACCCTGCTCGGCACACAGGAAGAAGGTCCGGTGACCCTGTCGGTTTCAGGATCCATGGATTCAGACAATGGTGAAGTCCTGACCCGCTGGTGCCTTGACGGGCATGGCATCGCGCTTAAATCCCACTGGGAAGTCGGCGAATATATCCGCAACGGCCAGCTTCAGGTGGTTTTGCCCGATTATACGCCACCAGCCCACGCCGTTTACGCGCTTTATCCCGAAAACCGTTACCTGCCGACACGTGTGCGGGCCTTTGTCGATTTTCTGGTAGGCGAGTTTGGTGGAACACCGCCATGGGATAAGAGCTGATACAGATCCATATATCCACAAAACGCCCCGATAGATGCAAGGTCTTTGCGGCTTTGGTATATATCACTTTTTGATTTCAGACAGATAACCACCCAGAACAGCCGCGACATTGAACCCGATGACATCGTGCGCGTAACCGCCTTCCATGACAAAGACGGTTTTCAATCCCAGCCGCCCGATCATTTGTCCGATCCGGTTGAAATCATCGGTTTGCAGTTTGAAATCGCACAGCGTTTCGGCCTCGTGGGCATCAACACCAAGTGCGATCACGAGGGCTTCGGGCTGCCATGTGATGATTTTCTGGATAGCCTTGGCAAAGCCCTGCCCCCACGGCCCGAAATCCGATCCGCCGGGCAGCGGAATATTCAGGTTCTCCCCCTGCCCGTCCAGACGACCGGTTTCATTTTCATATCCCATGAAAAACGGAAACTGATGTTTGGGATCGGCATGGATCGAGACGGTCAGAACATCACCACGGTCATAGAAAATATCCTGCGTCCCGTTGCCATGATGGTAATCGATATCAAGCACCGCGACCTTTTTTGCACCCTTGGCAATCATATGCTGAGCAGCAATGGCCGAGTTATTAAGGAAACAATATCCGCCATAACGATTGGCATGAGCATGATGCCCCGGCGGACGGGTCAGGGCAAAGGATGCCTCGCCATCGTTCCAGACGGCATCCGCCGCCGACACCACCGTTTGTGCCCCCCAATAGGCAGCGCGCCACGTACCTTTGGTAATCGGAGTATCAGACGAAATGGCATATTGCCCAAGACGCGCGCTGATATGGGCGGGATTGCCACCGGAGAAACCGGCCGTCGGCCAGACATAGGGGAAAGCGTCGTGGTCATTGCCGACCGCATTCCAGTCCGCCCACGCGTTTTCAAGGAACACCAGATAATCCGCATCATGAATGGCAGCAATCGGTGCCATGCCATGATCGGTCGGGTCAACCAGCTGTGCCTGTACGGAATGGGCCACCGCATCGCGGATGATTGCCATACGGCGGGAATTTTCAAAGCATGGAATCAAACGCCCATGGTGCATTTCACCATTCCCGTCATGGGCGTCGTGGCGGGAATTAAAAAATACACGCATGTCTGACTTCCTTTCCGGCAAAGGCGATAAGGGGCATCTATCCTCTTATCGTAGCAGAAAGTTCTTAACAGGTAGCTATTTGCGCGCGGTGCTGTAAAGCAGTTCGGCGATGGTTTCAAGGAACCCGCCAAGCTGTTTGCGCAGATTTTCAGATTCCCGCGCCAGTTTGCCCGCCATATCACGCGTGGTATCGGCAGCCTCGCCCGTCTGACCGGCCATTTCAGAAACCACCGAGATATAATCGGTCACTTCCTTTGCGCCGCTGGATGCCTGTACGACATTGCGTGTGATGTTCGATGACAGTGCCGTCTGGGTTTCGACATTGTTCGAAATCAGGTCCGAACGTGCAGCCAGATCATCAATGACAGATGCAATTTCGCGGATCGAATTGACCGATGCTTCGATCGCATTCTGGATATCCTGAACTTTTTCCTCGATCGATTCAGTGGCCTTGCTGGTCTGGTTCGCCAATCCCTTGACCTCGTTGGCGACAACGGCAAAGCCTTTGCCCGCTTCGCCCGCACGGGCGGCTTCGATGGTGGCATTCAGTGCCAGCAGGTTGGTCTGCGCCGCAATATCGCGGATGAAGCTGACGACTTCGACGATTTCGCCTGCGGCAGCTTCGAGCTGACCGATACGGCCATCGGTTTCCTGCGCCAGACCATTGGCGCGATGGGCGATTTCAACCGATTCACGGGCCTGATCGGCAACGGTGCGGATCGACTGGTTCAGTTCTTCGGATGCCTCGGAGACGCCCGAAACATTGGCAGCCGTCTGACGGGCCGCAGCGGCAACGTTGGTCGAACGCGAACTGGTTTCGTGCGCAATACGGTTGGCATCACCCGATGCGTTTGAAAGTGCACCTGCGGCTTCGGCAATCTGATCGACGGCCTCGAATGATCCGCTTTTGAATTCTTCGATGATGGTGTTAAAGCCGGTAAGCTTCTTTTCAATCGACGAAGTTGCTGCATTGATTTTCTGCGCCGACGTCAGATAGGCGCCGACCAATCCGGTTTCGACAATCCGTCGATAATAACGGTTTTCAGAAACCGCCCCCATGGATGCCGCACTTTCACGCAGGAAGGCGTCATTGCGGTCGATCAGTCTGTTGATCGCGATGAAAAGTTCGCGCATGTCAGGATGACTGTCGACATTGGTAATGCGTGCTTCGTAATCACCCTCCGCCGCGGCAAGAACAACGTCCAGTGCCTTTTTGATCCCCGATTTGTTGGAACCACCAAATAGCGACATTTTGAAACCTCGAATTAGCAATCAGCCTAAAGGCTTTGAATGAATTTGTCGTATGCCAGACCGGCATCTGAAAGCTTTTGCGCCAGCGCCTTGCCCGCAGCAATCATGCCGTCCTTGCGGTTGGCTGTGCTTTCTTCGATCTGGCGGAGTTCCGCGTAAAGCGGGATGATCTTATCCTTGAGGATTTTCGGATCAGCCACGCGACGGTTCGAATGGTAGCCAATAATTTTGCCATTCGCATCAAAACTGGGCGTGATATGTGCATACACCCAGTAATGATCACCGTTCTTTGACATGTTCACGACATAGGCGAAAATCTCTTGCCCGGCGGCGATTTCATCCCAAAGCAGTTTGAAAATGCAGCGCGGCATGTCGGGATGACGAATGATCGAATGGGGCTGGCCCAGAACGTCCTTTTCACGGTAGTCGGAAAGACGCAGAAAAACCTCGTTGGCATAGGTAATCCGGCCCTTAAGGTCCGTTTTACTGACAATCAGTTCTTCAGGCTTGAAATGGCGTTCCTTGCCGGTTGGCTTGGACCTGACTAGCGTTTCGCTCACGTTTCTGTCCCCGATTTTCTGTCCGATAATCTGCCATTGTAGACCACAGCAGTTTTGCATGTCCGGATATCATGTAACGATATATCCGCGAATGATAAATGTAAAATATCCATGTGATACATAGACTAAGCCTGATGATAAAAATTAGATAAATATAATTGACCACCACGGTCCTGACATACAATAGCGGGGTCGGTCAGCGATCACGCCTTGTCAGATG
>CBIHMD010000239.1:0-5056 GCA_966210655.1 uncultured Thalassospira sp. | reverse complement strand
CAGGGAAACCTTTGTCGATGGCTGGCTCAAAACCGGCGATGTGGGTTATGCCGATCAGGACGGATATATCTTTCTGGTTGATCGACTTAAAGACGTTATTTTATGCAGCGGTTACAATGTCTATCCGCGCGCCATTGAAGAAGCGCTTTATCTGCATGAACAGATCGCCGAGGTCACGGTTATCGGTGTCCCCGATCAGTATCGCGGCCAGGCACCCAAAGCCTTTGTGCGGCTGAAGGACAATGTCACCGATGTGACTGCCGAAGATTTACGGGCGTTCCTTGATGACAAGGTTTCGAGAATCGAAATGCCGCGCGAAATCGAGATCAGGGAAGAACTTCCAAAAACCATGGTCGGCAAATTGTCGAAGAAAGAACTGGTCGAGGAAGAGCGCCTGAAACGCGAAGGAAAAGCACAATAATTCAACACGTTAACGTCACGTCACACATAACGGAAAAAATCCAAGTGACGTTAACGTAAACTAATTGACGTAAAGATAAAAATATATACCATAAGGGCAATCAAATGACGAAAATTGACGACCGTTTTTATACCGTTCCCGAACTGGCCGAAAATCTGGGGGTTACGCCACGCACCATCCGGTTTTACGAACAAAAGGGTCTCGTAGCACCACAACGTGCTGGCACGACAAGGATCTACACCCGGCAGGACAGGGCAAGAATGCTGATCATCCTGCGGGGCAAGAGGCTGGGCTTCACGCTGAAGGAGATTGCAGATTATCTGGATCTTTACGGCGCAGACCCCACCCAGGCAGAGCAGATCAAGATGTTGCTGACCCGGGTCCGGGAACGGATAGACGCCCTGGAGGATCAACGCCAGGCACTGGACGTCACTTTGGATGAATTGCGTGACATCGAACAACAATCGATTGATGCGCTTAAAGAAAAAGGACTCGATCCGGTAGCGTAACAATTGCTTTCCGGAATCGCTGACAGCTCAGGAAGGAATACTTCGCCATGACCAATGCCGTTATTGCCGGATATGTCCGGTCGCCTTTCACCCCGGCACGTAAAGGTGCCCTTGCCAAGGTCCGTCCTGACGATCTTGCTGCACAGGTCGTCAAAGGTCTGGTGGAAAAAACCGGTATCGATCCCAACACGATTGAGGATCTGGTTCTGGGCTGTGCCTTCCCCGAAGGCGAACAGGGACTTAACGTCGCCCGCCTGATCACATTCCTGGCCGGTCTGCCGCGTTCTGTTGGCGGTGTCACGGTCAACCGTTTCTGCGGATCGTCCATGCAATCGATCCATCAGGCAGCAGGTGCCATCGCGATTGGTGCCGGTGATGCCTTCATCTGTGCCGGTATCGAAAGCATGTCGCGCGTGCCGATGATGGGCTTCAACCCGATGCCAAACCCAGCCCTCTATAAGGAAATGCCCGAGGCATATATGGGCATGGGCGATACGGCTGAAAACGTCGCAACCAAATACAGCCTTTCGCGCACCGATCAGGAAGCCTTTGCCGTAGAAAGCCACAAAAAGGCCGCCGCAGCACAGGCTGCCGGCAAATTTGTCGATGAAATCATCCCGATTGAAGGCCCGGACGGCACAATCGCCGAAGATGGCTGCATTCGCGGCGACACCACAGCCGAAGGTCTGGCCGATCTGAAACCAGCCTTCAAGGCGGATGGTGTTGTGACCGCCGGAACATCTTCGCCGCTGACCGATGGCGCATCGGCCGTTCTGGTTTGCTCCGAAGAATATGCAAAGAAACACGGCCTGACCCCGCTGGCACGGATCAAATCTGTTGCTGTCGATGGTTGCCTGCCGGAAATCATGGGAATCGGGCCGGTTGGCGCCTCGAAAAAGGCACTGGCGCGCGCCGGTATCAAGGCTTCCGACCTTAATGTCGTTGAACTGAACGAAGCATTCTCGTCGCAGGCAATGGCCAGCATTTCCGACCTTGGTCTGGACATCAAAACCGTCAATATCGACGGTGGGGCACTCGCCATCGGGCATCCGCTTGGCGCAACGGGCGCACGTATTGTTGGCAAGGCAGCCGCCCTTCTGAAACGTGAAGGCGGTAAATACGCACTTGCCTCGCAATGTATTGGCGGGGGTCAGGGGATCGCGACCATTCTGGAGGCGATGTGATGCCCAAGGTAACCAAAGACATCAAACAGGTCGCCGTTATCGGCGCCGGTGTTATGGGCGCGGGGATCGCCGCCCATATCGCCAACTCGGGCACGCCCGTTCTGTTGCTTGATATCGTTCCCGAAGGATCAAAAAACCGCAACGCGGTTGCCGAGGGTGCGGTTGCCAAGATGCTGAAAACCGATCCGGCCCCGTTCATGTCCAAACGCGTGGCAAAGCTGATCACGTGCGGCAATATCGAGGACGACCTTGATAAACTGGCCAAATGTGACTGGATCGTCGAGGCCGTCATCGAACGCCTTGATATCAAGCAGGATTTGTATCGCAAAATTGATGCCGTTCGCGCCAAGGGATCGGTTGTCTCGTCAAACACCTCGACCATTCCGCTGGCCACGCTGATCAATGGCATGGGCGACGGGTTTGCGCAGGATTTCATCATCACGCATTTCTTCAACCCGCCGCGCTATATGCGTCTACTGGAACTGGTTGGATCGGGTGCGACCCGCGATGGTGTGATCGATATGGTCGCCGATTTTGCCGACCATAAACTGGGCAAAACCTGTGTCATCTGCCATGACAAGCCGGGCTTTATCGCCAACCGCCTTGGTGTCTACTGGATTCAGGCCGCGATGGTCGAAGCCATGGATCGGGGCCTTACCGTTGAAGAAGCCGACAGCGTCATCGGTCGCCCGTTCGGCATTCCCAAAACCGGTGTCTTTGGCCTGATGGATCTGGTGGGTCTGGATTTGATGCCACATGTGCAATCGAGCATGGCAGGTGCCCTTGATAAATCCGATCCGTTCCACGCGATTTACCGCGAAAGCGATCTGGTCGGAAAACTGATCGCGGATGGCTATACCGGCCGCAAGGGCAAAGGCGGTTTTTACCGTCTGAACCGTGAAGGTGGCGAAAAGGTCAAGGAATCGGTCAATCTTCAGACCGGCAAATTCGCCAGATCGGAAAAAGCCCGCCTTGAAAGCGTCCGTTCTGCCGGTAAAGACCCGCGCAAAATGATGGAAGCAAATGACAAGGGGGGCCTTTATGGCCGTGCCGTGATGGCCAAAACCCTTGCCTATGCCGCCTTCATCGCCGAAGAAGCCGCCAATTCGATTGTCGATGTCGATGACGCGATGAAACTTGGCTATGCGTGGAAAACCGGCCCGTTCGAACTGATCGATGCCATCGGGGTCGATACCCTGATTGCCATGCTTGAAACCGATGGTATCGAGGTCCCGGCATTACTCAGAAAGGCGGCCGGGAAATCGTTTTACAAGGTCGAAGACGGCACGCTGTTCTTCCTTGGTTTTGATGGCACATACACCAAGGTCGTTCGCCCGGACGGTGTTCTTCTGCTTGAAGACATCAAACGCAAAGCTGAACCCGTCGTCGGCAACCGTGCCGCATCGCTTTGGGATATCGGCGACGGCGTTGCCTGCCTTGAATTCCATACCAAAATGAATGCGCTTGATGCCGACGTTCTTGGCATGGTCAAGACATCCATCCGGACTGTCAAAAAGCAGTTCAAGGCGATGGTGATCTATAACGAAGGCAGCAATTTCTCCGCCGGGGCCAACCTTGGTCTGGCGCTGTTTGCCGCCAATATCGCCGCATGGCCGGAAATTGAAAACCTCGTTGAAACCGGTCAGGAAACCTACAAGGCCCTTAAATATTCGCCCTTCCCGGTTGTTGGCGCACCAAGTGGCATGGCACTGGGCGGGGGCTGCGAGGTCCTTTTGCATTGTGATGCGGTGCAGGCCCACGGGGAAACCTATATCGGTCTGGTCGAACCCGGCGTTGGTCTGATCCCGGCATGGGGCGGGTGCAAGGAAATGATCCGTCACTGGTCCGAAAACCCGAAATTCCCCAAGGGCCCGATGGCACCAAGTGCCAAGGCATTTGAAATCATTTCGGTGGCAACCGTTGCCAAATCGGCAATGGAAGCTAAGGAAAACCTGTTCTTCCGCGAGGGTGATGGCATCACCATGAACCGCAACCGTCTGCTGGCCGATGCCAAGGCGCGCGCGCTTTCCATGGTCGATGGTTACGAAGCCCCCGAAGAATTCACCTATCGCCTGCCCGGCGAAAGTGCGCGGGTTGCGTTCGAAATGGCGGTTGATGGTTTCTATCGTCTGGGCAAGGCCACCGATTACGACCGTGTCGTCGCAGGGGAACTTGCCAGGGTTCTGGCCGGTGGTGACACCGATGTCACCGAAGAACTTTCCGAAGACGACATTCTGGAACTGGAGCGCGAAGGCTTCATGCGTCTGGTCCGCAACGAAGGCACCATGGCCCGGGTCGAACATATGCTCCTGACCGGCAAGCCGTTGCGAAACTAGGACGAGGAGGACAGAAAAATGGCCCAATATAAAGCACCGCTGCGCGACATGCGCTTCGTCCTGACCGAACTGTTTGACTATAACGACATCAACCAGATGCCCGGATGCGAGGATTTCACACCGGACGTCGTCGATGCCGTTCTCGAAGAAGCCGCCAAGGTCTGCGAGGAACTCCTGTTCCCGATCAACCGTTCGGGTGACGAGGAAGGCTGTCATTGGGATGATGGTGTCGTCACCACGCCCAAGGGCTTCAGGGAAGCCTATCAGACCTTTGCCGAAGGCGGATGGACGGGCATTGCCTGCGATCCCGTCTATGGCGGTCAGGGTGCCCCGAAAACGATCAATGCGCTGGTCGAAGAAATGATCTGTTCGACCAACCTGTCATTCGGGATGTATCCGGGCCTGTCTTTTGGGGCCTATGCCGCCCTTCACAGCCACGCCTCGGACGAACTGAAGGATAAATATCTTCCGAAAATGGTCAACGGCACGTGGGCCGGTACCATGTGCCTGACCGAACCGCATTGCGGTACCGATCTTGGCATCATCAAGACCAAGGCCGAACCGCGTGAAGACGGCTCCTATGCCATTTCCGGCACCAAGATATTC
>CBIHMD010000238.1:0-5060 GCA_966210655.1 uncultured Thalassospira sp. | reverse complement strand
GTACGAAAAACCGCCAGTGACGCAAGATCCATCATAATTCTCCGATGCGGAATTTACTTGAATTTATATTCTTTATTTAAGAATATATGTCAATCTTAATTCTGAAATCGTGAAGAATGTTTGCCGCGACAGAGGCAGGGAATTCGGGAGGACTGAAATGCTGGACAGGCTTGGTATGGCATTGCCGATTGTGCAGGCCCCAATGGCCGGGGTTTCCACCCCGGCACTTGCGGCGGCGGTTTCGAATGCCGGTGGTATGGGATCGATTGGTGTCGGCGCAAGTGACGCGACGGCGGCGCGTAAGATGATCGAAGAACTTCGCGCCCGGACGGATCGCGCCTTTAACGTCAATGTTTTTGTCCATGAAACACCAAAGCCGGACCCGGTTTGTGAGGCTGCATGGCTTCACGCCTTAAGGCCGCATTTTGCTGAATTCGGCGCAACGCCGCCGTCAGGTTTACGCACCATCTATAAAAGCTTTGCCGATGATCAGGATATGATGGCGCTTTTGATCGAGATGAAACCGGCTGTGGTCAGTTTACATTTCGGATTGCCGTCGGCAGATGTGATTGCGGCGCTAAAGCAGGCCGGAATTATACTGTTTGCAACTGCGACCAGTCTGGACGAAGCCCGTAAGATCGAGGCTGCTGGTATTGATGTGGTCGTTGCCCAAGGCATCGAGGCCGGTGGTCATCGCGGTATTTTTGACCCGGATGCGCATGATGATTGTTTGAGCACTGTCGCACTGACCCGTTTGCTGGTGCGTGATTGCAAGCTGCCGGTTATTGCCGCAGGCGGCATTATGGATGGGGCGGGTATTGCCGCCGCCCTTGATCTTGGTGCTGTGAGCGCCCAATTGGGTACGGCCTTTATCGCATGTTCGGAATCCTCGGCCGATGAGGGATATCGCCGTGCATTGATGGGGGCGGGGGCATATCATACGCAACTGACGTCGTTGATTTCCGGGCGACCGGCACGCGCGATTGCAAACCGCTTTACGGCGCTGAAAGATACGCTGGATGCGGCAGTTCCATCCTATCCGATTGCCTATGACGCGGGAAAAGCATTGAACGCTGCTGCCAAAGCCAAAGATGAGGACGGCTTTGGCGCGCAATGGGCCGGGCAAGGTGCGCCACTGGCGCGAGCAATGCCCGCAGCGGAGCTTGTTGCGACCCTGATGCGAGAATTTGAGGCGGCCCGTCGGAACTGAAACAGCCGTTTTGTCTTAAGCTGTGTCTGAGTGATGGTGAAAAGCATGCAGGTCAACGCATGCTTTTCACATTTGGAAACCTGGGTTACTTGGCTGGCTTTATTCGGTTTTCACCGGATTGTTGTCGACGACCTCGCGATAGGCTGCGAGATCAAGAAAGGCCTCGGCCTCGATAACCAGACCTTCCTGCATTTTGAATATCCAAACGAACTGGTTTTCATAAGACGTTCCGGTGGTGGTGATGGCGCTACCGTCGAAGCGGATAATCACCATATCGTTGTCGGCCCAGATCGCGTGAACAACAGGTTTGATCGGTGTTACAAGTCTACTGACAAGTGGTGTTGCGGCCTGTTCGACAAAATCCTCGCGGTTGGTGTAAGTGCCAGCAACAGGGTCGGAGCCATGGATCGTCCAGACAACATCATCGGCAAGAATTTGCCCGAACACGCTTTCGCCTGCCACCCATGCGTCGAAGGCACGGCGAACGATATCCCGGTTGTTTTCCTGCTGTTCAAGCGCGGCTGCGTTTGCTGTTGCGGTTTGCGATGCCGATGCCGGACTGGTTAAAAGTATCGGCAAAACGATAGTGAAAAGGCCTGTACCAAACCGGATCGGGGACGGTATGTATCGGGTCAAAACGGATGTACGTTTCATTGGTTGTTCTCCTGTCGGTGCATGATCATGCCGCCGTGATGTAGAATGCCATCGATGAATTCGCCGTCGGCTGTGAAACCGGAATCATCCCGGTATTCGATCCGGTTGCCTTCGGTCTCGTAACGGCCGATATAGGCGTTTTCGCGATTGCCACGTGCTTCTGCGTACCGCCCGTCGGGCCTGAGTTCCTGTCGGACATGATTATCTGCGGTGACCCACATGCCGATATAGGGTGAGGGCTGTATTTCGCTCATGCCAGATTGTTCCTCTGTCTGTTGGAAATAGGGGGCAATTTCAGCTTCAATGACGATCCGGGCCGAGTGCATGTTGTTAAACGGTCCTTCCCACATGGCGCCGTAATCAATTGCACGTCTGGCGGTCTTGCCGTCCGGTGCAGGGTCGTCATAAAAAACACCGGGATCTTCGAGGTCGTAATAACGGGCAAGCTTTTCGGCAAAGACAAAATCCGGATCACCCGGGGCACGTTCCCAACCATCCAGAATCCACGTTTCATGAAGCATTGCAGGGCCGTTTTGCCGGTCTGCCGGTCAGGATTGTACCGTTTCAGGTTGACCGAAGGCCGTGGTGCTGATGGCAGAACATAAAAGAGAGAAAACGAGCATGCGGGGGTTCATAGTGAGCTCCTGCTTTTTTCGATTGGTGCTGCGGGTGGTGTGCGATCAAGTGCCGCCACGTCCTTTGCTCGCTAACGGTACTCACTATCTTTGTTCATAATAACCCGCCAATGACTCGACATACTGGTTAGTATGATTTACCAATCAGTATGGACCTTAATCTTCTGACGATGTTTGCCGCGGTTGCGGATACCGGAAATTTTCGTGCGGCAGCCGACAGGCTGGGCGTAACACGTTCTGCTGTCAGTCAGGGGATCCGGCGGCTTGAAGAAACTATCGGTCAACCGCTGTTTCAGCGAACGACGCGTAGTGTTCGCCTTACCGAAGAAGGTGAAGGGTTTCTGGAAACGGTTCATTCGCCGCTTCTCGAAATTGGAGCGGCGCTGGAAACCGCACGGAGTGCATCGGGAATGCCGCATGGACTTTTGCGGGTTGCGGTTACATCAATTGCCGAACGGTTCCTGTCAGGGCCGCTTGTTGCCGAATTTGCGATTGCCTATCCGGGAATTATACTTGATGTGACAGTAACCGACGAGGAGTTCGATATTGTTGCCGCGGGTTTCGATGCAGGTGTGCGCCTTGGTGAGGTGATTGAGCAGGATATGGTTGCGGTACCGCTTACGGGCGAGCAGCGGCAGGTCGCGGTGGCAACGCCACGCTATTTTGAGCGGCACGGAATTCCGCGGCATCCGCGCGAATTGGCGGGGCATCGCTGTATCGGTTGGCGACCGTCGCCAGAGACCGCACCGTATCGATGGGAATTCGAACGCGACGGGCAGGAATTTGATGTGGCGGTCGAGCCGCAGGTTACCACGAATGACATGCTATTGATGATCCGCACTGCCCTTGCGGATGGCGGCATCACATTCGGGATCGAGGAAACCTTTGCGCCCTATATCCGGCGCGGCGAGCTTGTAACCGTTCTTGATGACTGGTTGGCACCCTTTGTGGGGTTTTATCTTTATTTTCCGGGGCGTCGTTCGGTTACGCCAAAGCTTCGCGCATTGATCGAGCATGTTCGCAGGTTCCGGACGCGGGTGCCGTCATTATAAACATCATGGCGGCACCCGTTGCCGAAAACAGGTATTCCTGATCAGCCAAAGGTATCTTCCATTTCCTTGCGGAAGCGGATGGCAGGATCAGTGAGGTCGAAATCGACGTCGTCCCATGTCACGACCTGATCGGCTGCAATTTTGTGTTTGAGTGTCAGGTGGTGGGCAAGGCCGATGGGAAGCGCATTCTGGGCCTTTGACATGCGGGCTGGCATCAGTTTGCCATAGACCGTGTAGCCGCCTTCCCCGTCGAGCTTTTCTCCGATCCGGAGGTCGCGTTTGGCAAAGGCGACCGCGTCGCCCGACCATGCGCGCGGTGCGCCCGTCGCCTCGTGTCGCAGGGCGGCAGAGGCGACCGAAATGCCCAGTTCGAGACCGATCAGGTGATAGGGTTTATACATCGCCGAATATTGCCCGGTAGGGTCGGTCAGAAGACCATATTCCGAGAAGCAGCGTTTGACATAGTCGCTGGGGGCCTCAAACGTGACATAAACGCCCCAGCGCAGATCGCGAAACACAGGGCGTGTATCGCGTTCAAGGCTTGAAACCACTTCGACCGTTCCCTTGCGATCCAGCAGGCCGCCGGTTTCCCGTGGCGAGAGCAAGCGCGGCAGATCATCAACCCCGCAGGCCGGGAACCGAAGGCCGACATCCTGTGGCACCAGATCGCAGGCATTTGAAACGGCTGCCATTTCGATGGCGGATTTGGTGCCGTCAAGGAAGCTGTTGAAAATCTGCGGGTTCATCCCGCCCGCCTTTGCTTGTTCTGGTGTCAGGCCATAATGGGTCCAGACATCGTCGGGCGTGACATGGTGATAGGCGGGCAGATATTTGGTGCCCTTGCCTGCACAGATGACATCAAGGCCGACCGCACGCGCCCAATCGACCATTTCCGAAATCAGGGCAGGCTGATCACCATAGGCCATGGAATAGACAAGCCCTGCCTGTTCGGCCTTGCGGGCCAGTAATGGCCCGGCAAGAACATCGGCTTCGACATTGACCATGACAAGGTGGCGGCCATGTTCGATGGCCTTCAGGCCATAGCGGATACCGGCTGCGGGGCTGCCGGTGGCATCGATGACGACTTCAAGGCCGTTGGCTTCGATCAGGGCGTCGGCATCCTCGGTAATCCATGTCGTGCCGTTTTTAAGGGCATTGTCCGGGTCGGTTGCCTGATAGCGTTCCTTTGGCCAACCAACACGATCAAGGGCTTCTTTGGCGCGCGTGGCACTAAGATCGGCCACACCCAGAACGTGATAGCCCGGATGGTGCCCGGCCTGACTTAAAAACATCGAGCCGAATTTGCCCGCGCCTATAATGCCGACGCGAACGGGATTGCCGTCTGCGGCACGTTTGCGCAGTTTTGCATCAAGGTTCATTTGAAATTCTCCGTCGCCGGGCGATCAGGCCGCGGAACTTTTGGCGGACGATTGTTTGGCAACCAGTTCGTCAAGGCAGTCATCGGCAAGCGGCGTGATCGGGGTAAAGTCGCGATGCGCGATCCACGGT
>CBIHMD010000237.1:0-5086 GCA_966210655.1 uncultured Thalassospira sp. | reverse complement strand
GGTTGCCACATCCGGATACAGGACGCGGCAACCCGATATCGGTTATGCGGTCTGAAGGGCGTTATCGGACCGACGATCAAGTACACCGCTGATCATGGTCAGACCAACCGCAAGCATCACCAGAAGGGCCGCAACCCACGGCGTTGCCGACAGGCCAAGTGACGAGGACACGACAATCCCGCCAACCCACGCCCCGATCGCAATGCCAAGGTTAAAGGCCGCGATATTCAGCGCCGATGCCACATCCACCCCGCCCGGACGGTGCAGCTTTGCCAGTTGCACGACATAAAGCTGAAGCCCCGGCACATTGGCAAATTGCAGAAAACCAAGGGCGGCCAGCGTAATAATCGCCAGGATCGGTGACACGGCGGTAAAGGTAAAGATCACAAGTGTGACCGCCTGCAACGCAAACAGGACGGTCAACGCCCGGACCGGATTGCGATCCGCAATACGACCACCCGCAAGGTTGCCAACCGCAATCGCAAGCCCATAGAACACAAGGATCAAACTGACACTGGATTCACTGAACCCTGTAATGTCCTGAAGAACTGCGGACAGATAGGTAAAGGTGACAAACGTGCCACCATAACCAAACGCGGTCATGCCAAACACGATCAACAACCGGCCACTGCCAAGGACGCGCACCTGATCAAGCAACCGTGCCGGTTCCGCCCGGCTGAGGTTCGAGGGCAGCAAAGCCGCAATCCCGGCAAAGGCAATCACGCCAAGGGCTGCTACACCCCAGAAAGTCGCGCGCCATCCCAGCATCTGGCCTATGAAAGTTCCCAACGGCACGCCGGTCACAATCGCAACCGTCAGGCCCATGAACATCATGGCAATCGCCGATGCGCGGCGATTTTCCGGCACCAGATCGGCGGCAATTGTTGCCCCGATCGAAAAGAAAACACCATGCGCAAAGGCCGAAATCACCCGCGCAACCAGAAGCATTTCATAGGTCGGGCTAAGGGCGGCGGCACTATTGCCAACCACAAACAAAGCCATCAAACCCAGCATCAGAGTCTTGCGGTGCATCCGCCCGGTCAGGGCGGTTAAAACCGGCGCGCCGAACGTAACGCCAAGGGCATAGACACTGACAATCAACCCCGCCATCGGCAGGGTCACCGAAAGATCGTTTGCCACGGTCGGCAAAAGGCCGACGACGACAAACTCCGTCGTGCCGATCGCATAGGCCGCGATCGTCAACGCAAATAAAGCAAGCGGCATTTCAATTCTCCGGCCCGCGCGTATTTCGCTTGCGGGCACAAATGGTTGGTGGGGCATCCCGCCCCGTTCATTGCCGCCCACTATGCCGATGGAATGCTTGCACGATAATCCGGATTGCGCGACAAATGCTTTTGAATTGAATTCAAAGCCGGAGGATCAGTTGGATAATCGCGCAGGGGAAATGGAAGTCTTCATCCGGGTGGCCGAACTCAGAAGCTTTTCCGAAGCCGGACGAAAACTGCATCTGTCGCCATCGGCTGTCAGCAAGCTGGTGACACGGATCGAAGACCGGCTGGCGACCCGCCTTCTGGTGCGATCCACACGCGGATTGCAATTAACCCCCGAAGGCGAAATGTATCTGGTCCGCGCCCAGCGTGTTCTTGATGAAATCGACGAAGCCGAACGTGCGGTCGCCAGCGGCGGTAAGGCCGCCCCGCGTGGCCGATTGCGCGTCAATGCGTCCATCGCGTTTGGTGTGATGTATGTTCAGCCGCTGATCCCGGCTTTTCTCGAACGCTATCCCGAGGTCGAACTGGATTTTTCCCTGACCGACGGGATCATTGATTTGCTCGAGGAACGGGCCGATATCGCCATCCGGTCCGGATCATTGCCCGACTCATCGTTAAAGGCGCGCAAACTGATCGAAAGCAGCCGTACCATCGTGGCATCACCGGAATACATCGCCAAACGCGGTTTTCCCCGCCACCCGGATGATCTCGTGGATCATAACTGCCTGCGATTTAACTTTCCCGTCCCGATGAGTGAATGGCCGTTCATCAACCCCGAAACCGGAGAACGGATTGCCCGGACGATCACCGGAAATTTCCAGTGTGACAGCGGCGCGGCCATGCGCCGTCTTTGCCTTTCGGGGCTGGGCATGGCGCGGCTTGGCCGGTTCCATGTCCAGGGTGATCTCAAGGCCGGAACACTGGTTGAAATCCTGCCGGACTGGAACCCGAATGAAGAACAGCTGATCCATGCGATCTTTGCCGGGCATGAACATCTTGCCGCGCGCATCCGGGCCTTTATCGATTTTCTGGTCAATCATATCGACCCGTACGGAAACGGCATCCGAATTCCGTAACGATTACGCCGCTTAGGAAACCGGCGCGCTCAGCAGTTCAAGGCAGCGCTGTGCCACCATGCGGGCCGGTTGCAGGGACGGATGTTTGAACGGTACGATTTCGGTATTTGGCAACAACGGCCGGGCATATCCACCGTCATAAAGTGACTGATGCAGACGTTGATGGCGCGGGCCTGCGATACCATCCGGGGCATAGATGTAAATCCCGCCGGGTGCAGCAGCAGCTTCGCAACACATCGAAACCGAATCCCCGGTCACAAGGATGATATCGGCCAAGGCCAGATACCCGAAATAGGGGTTTTCGGCCTTCGAGCTCCAATCATGCAGGTGATAAGCAAGCCCGGAATTACCGAGCATTTCGGCAATGATTTCCTCGTTTTCCGGGCCAGTACGGCGGCTGGTCGTAACCAGCAGGCTACCATCAATGACCTTGGCCGCGTCAATCGCCCGAACAACCAGTTCCTGGGCCATACCCGCCGTAAAGACCGTACTTTTGGTACTGCCGCCGATGATCAGCGCCACACGTGGAGTTGGCAGCCCCTTGAAATGCGGCCGCCACAGATCAGCTTCAATCAGAAGCCGCGTTTCGGTTACCCGATGCGGGGCACCCGGGATTTCAACAACATTGTCACGTGTCGGCATACGGTCATGAGCCGGAACCGCAATCAGGTCAAACG
Organism: uncultured Thalassospira sp.; assembly: GCA_966210655.1. Taxonomy (GTDB): domain Bacteria; phylum Pseudomonadota; class Alphaproteobacteria; order Rhodospirillales; family Thalassospiraceae; genus Thalassospira. The sequence goes on along the minus strand of CBIHMD010000237.1, from coordinate 2,101 downwards.
CCCCCTCGCCCCCGTCGGGTCGCATGATCTGGCATATGCGTGTATGGCCGTTGCTTTGCTTCTTGATCCAGCGGGCAATCGGTGCTGTCCGCCGCCCTGCGGCAATCACCAGATCGGGCCAGGGCGCAACAAGCCGCGCACGCGACGGGGTATCCACCCCCAAAAGACTGGAACGGCGAATGACATTGGGCAGGCGCGCCAGATTGGTATAACCAATATCGATCCGCTTGAAAGGCTGTGCCAGTGCTTCTGCCACGCCGACGGCCTGATTGACGTTTCCGGCGCGATCATCGGCCAGAACCCAGATCAGGTGTGTATCATCATCGGTCATTCAGGGTCGCATCCTTGTCGGATTATTGATTTCCCGTACAGGCAGGAAGCTGTCGCCTTGTCATTCCTGATTGGTACAGACAGTCCGCGCTTTTATCAAGCACCTGACGCGCGCGACCTTTTTCGGCTATGCTTTGTTACCAATATGTCATCATACTATACGGACATAATTCTGAAAAACGGTCTGACGGGAAATGCTCAAGACATCGATATCGGCAAAACGAAGTGCGCGGCTGGTTCTGGCCGGGTTGCTGATATTGTTGCCCGTCACCGTCTGGCTGACCACGGAACTGTGGCGCGAAACCCGCCTTGTCGAGATTGCCGAGGACGGTCGCAACAAGCTGGAACTGTACCGTTCCAACCTTCAGGGTGCGATCAAGGAACACGAATATCTGCCGATCACGCTTGCCAGTGACAAACGCATTCTCGACCTTGCCCTGCATTCAAGCCCGGCCGATGCCGCCGAGGTTAATGTCTATCTGGAAAAACTCGCCGCCGACAGCGGCGCATCTGACATCTATTTCATGGATCGCAATGGGATGACGATTGCGGCCAGCAACTGGAACAGCGATGCCTCCTTTGTCGGGCGCAACTTTGCCTTTCGCCCCTATTTCACGCAGGCCGAAGCCGGACTGACCGGACATTATTTCGCATTTGGCATCACATCGAATGTACCGGGTTATTATATCTCGCACCCCGTGCGCCCGAACGGCGCGGAATTTGAAGGTGCGATGGTGGTAAAAACCCATCTGGAAACGCTGGTGCAACGCTGGGCACGCGGCAGCGAGAACGTTCTGGTGACCGATGAAAACGGCATTGTGATCATCACATCGCGCCCCGAATGGCGGTTCCGCGATCTGGCCGGGATTGCCCCCGAAGACCGTCCGGAGCTGATGATATCACGCAAATATGGGGAATATCCGCTTGACCCGATGCCGCTGCGCCAGGGCGAATGGCCCGGCGATAACACGATCAGCATCCTGTCGCTTGCCCCGACCGCTGTCGTAACCCCCGAAGCCCTGCAATCAGGGCAAAGCATTCCGGCCAACGATGCCGAAGCTGCGGAAAAAGCCAAAACCGATGCCAAACCCTATCTCGCGATCAGAAGCCCGATGCCCAAACAGGGCTGGAAGATTTACCTGCTGACCGACAAGGCGGTTCTTGATCAATCGATCCTGACCGCAGGTTTCATTGGCGGGGCGATCCATATCATCATCATGGGAACACTGTTTGTTCTGCTGCAACGGCGTCGCGCGATGCTCGAACAGATTGAAATTCGCGACTGGTCGCAACGCGAACTGGAACGTCAAGTGCGGCTTCGTACCGCCGACCTCATGAGCACCAACCTGCGCCTTGCCGAAGAAATCAGCGAACGCCGCCGGACAGAGGACGCGCTACGCACGGCACAGGCCGAACTGGTGCAGGCAGGCAAACTTGCCGCCCTTGGTCAGATGTCAGCCGGGATCGCACATGAAATCAACCAGCCCCTGACCGCCATTCGAAGTTATGCCGACAATGCATTGAAATTCATTACGCGCGGCAATAACGAAACCGCCAGCCGCAATCTGGGCCGGATTTCCGAACTGACCGAACGCATGGGCCGGATCACCAACCATCTGAAAACCTTTGCGCGCCGCCCGAAACATGACACCCACCCCGTCGAACTGGCCGGGCCGCTGGAAATGGCGATTGATCTTTTGCGCGAAACCGGGCGGGCCGGATTGGCCGACATCAGGTATCGGGCGGCCCAAAACGTGGCACTGGTCACGGC
>CBIHMD010000236.1:0-5089 GCA_966210655.1 uncultured Thalassospira sp. | reverse complement strand
ATAATAAGCTGATGCAGTATCATTGTAGATTGCCGGTTATCGACGGATAAATTTTGTTAAATTGTCTATCTTCCTGACATAGCTGCCATGAATTCATTGAAGTCTACAAAAACTGTTGCAAATCCCTTGGTTGAAAGGCTTGCAGGGTCAGGATCGTGACTTGATTTCTGGCAAAGTCGGCTGTATAAAGCCGCCAAGCTTTTTGTAAATTCTGACAAAGAGTGGGCCCTCCGCCCGCTCTTTTGTGCTTTTTGGGGTATGGCATCGCTATATGGCTGAGCTGATCGGACAACAGTTGAAAGACCCGCTGATGATGCGGATCACGGAGATTATCGAGCCGTCGATCAACGCGCTGGGTTTCGAACTGGTACGTGTCTCCATGATGGGCAAAGACAGCAATGTCTTGCAGATCATGGCGGATCGTGCGGATGGCAACGGCAGCATCAATGTCGAGGATTGCGCCGAAATCAGCCGTACCGTTTCTGCCCTGATGGATGTTGATGACCCGATTTCGGGGGCTTATCACCTTGAAGTCAGTTCTCCGGGTATTGACCGCCCGCTGACCCGGGCCAAGGACTTTGATGTCTGGCGCGGGTTTGAGGCAAAGGTCGAGCTGGTGATGGCCCAGAATGGCCGTCGCCGTTTCAGCGGAAAGCTGGATGGAATCGAAGATGATGCGGTCGCCCTGTTTGTCGATGGCGAACGTGAATTGTTGCCGTTGGCCGATATCGCCAAGTCGAAATTGGTGCTGACGGATGAATTGATCGCGCATGTCACCGGCAAGGGCCGGTCTGACGAAAACGCAGAATAGAGGTTGGATATGGAAGCAACTTCGGGAATGCCGCGGCCGGAACTTTTGCAGGTCGCAGATGCCGTTGCCCGTGAAAAGGGCATTGATCGTGATGAAGTTCTTGGCGCAATGGAACAGGCCATTCAAAAAGCCGGTCGTTCCAGATATGGCCACGAGCATGACATCCGTGCCCATATCGACCGTAAAACCGGTGAAATCAAACTGGCTCGTTTCGTCGAGGTCACGGATGATATCGAAAACGATTTCACCCAGATGTCGCTTGAACAGGCACGTATTCGTAACGAAAACATCCAGCTTGGCGAATTTCTGATCGATCCGCTGCCGCCGATTGATTTCGGGCGTATTGCTGCACAGACCGCAAAACAGGTCATCGTGCAGAAAGTCCGCGATGCCGAACGCGAACGTCAGTTCGAAGAATACAAAGATCGTGCGAGCGAAGTCATCAACGGCGTCGTCAAGCGTGTTGAATTTGGCAATGTTCTGGTCGATATGGGCCGTGCAGAAGCCATTCTGCGCCGCGAAGAACTGATCCCGCGCGAAACCGTGCGCCAGGGGGATCGCATCCGTGCGTTCATCCTTGATGTGCGTCGTGAACAGCGCGGCCCGCAGATTTTTCTGTCGCGTACCCATCCGACCTTCATGGCGAAACTGTTTGCCCAGGAAGTTCCGGAAATTTACGACGGCATCATCGAAATCAAATCGGTTGCCCGTGATCCAGGGTCGCGCGCCAAGATTTCCGTTCAGTCGTCGGATAACTCGATTGATCCGGTCGGGGCATGTGTGGGTATGCGCGGTTCGCGCGTCCAAGCTGTCGTTGCTGAACTTCAGGGCGAGAAGATCGACATCATCCAGTGGTCGGAAGACCCGGCAACCTTCGTTGTGAATGCATTGGCTCCGGCCGAGGTTACCAAGGTTGTTCTTGATGAAGAAACCAACCGTATCGAAGTTGTTGTTCCTGATGATCAGCTGAGCCTTGCCATTGGCCGTCGCGGTCAGAATGTGCGTCTGGCGTCGCAGCTGACCGGATGGGATATCGATATCCTGACCGAGGAAGACGAAAGCGAACGTCGCCAGGAAGAAGCCCGCAAACGGGCAGAAATGTTCATCAAGGCACTTGATGTTGATGAAGTCATTGCCCATCTTCTGGTCGCCGAAGGCTTTACCTCGATCGAGGAAGTCGGTTACGTGCCGTTGGCCGAACTGGCAGAGATCGAAGGTTTTGAAGAAGAAATCGCCGAAGAGCTGCGCACCCGCGCACGCACCTTCCTTGCCGAAGAAGCCGAACGTCTTCAGAAGCGTCGTGAAGAGCTCAAGGTTGCCGATGACCTCGTCGAATTTGGCGGGCTGTCGTTGGCCGTTGTTGTTCGCCTTGGCGAAAACGATGTCAAAACCCTTGAAGACTTCGCCGATCTCGCAAGTGACGAGCTGATCGAATATATCGGTGATGCGGACAACATGACCATGGACCAGGCCAACGACCTGATCATGGGTGCACGTCGTCAGCTTGGCTGGTTCGAAGGGCTTGAAGAAGAAGTTTCCGAGGATGCCGAAGAAGGCGAAGAAGCCTGAGGGCTGATCGGAGGACGCCATGTCGCACCGTAAAGGCGGCAAGGTAGCCGAGGTTCCGGAACGCCGGTGTATCGTCACCGGCGAAGTCCGGCCCAAGGAAGACCTTCTCAGGGTTGTGATCGGACCGGATGATACGGTCGTTCCCGACCTTGAGGAACGATTGCCCGGACGGGGATTATGGTTGTGCCCGTCGCGGGATGTGATAAATACCGCCTGTGCAAAAAATGCCTTTGCCAAGGCGGCGCGGCAAAAAGTCGTGATTGACCCTGCGCTGGCAGACCGGATCGAGAAGCTTTTGCTTCAGAAAAGCCTCGATCTGCTGTCGCTTGCGCGCAGAGCCTGTCAGGCGGTTGCCGGTTACGAAAAAGTCCGGGCCCAAATCGACGAGGGCGCGGCAATGATATTGGCGGCCCGAGATGGTGCTGCGGACGGAAAATCCAAGATCGAGGCGAAGGCCCGGGATCTGCCGATTTATACCGTTCTGGATGCTGCCGAGATTGGCGCGGCCTTTTGTCGCGAGAAAGCAGTACATGTGGCTGTCGCGCCGGGCGGACTGGCAAAGCAGTTGGGTCGCTCGCTCGGGCGGTTAGAAGGATTTCGCGCGGTCTGAAGGCAGGCTTGCGCAGAACGGACAGGACAGGACAGGCAAAGGATGCCGGTCCCGCAGGAAATGAGGAAGTTGGACGGATTATGAGTGATCGCGATCAGGAGAAGAAACCGCTGAGCCTCAACAGATCGAAACTTGAACTGAGCAAGACGGTCGAGGCTGGGCAGGTGCGTCAAAGCTTCTCGCATGGACGGTCCAAATCTGTGACTGTCGAAGTGCGCAAGAAGCGGACTTTCGAAAAGAACGAATCCGGCCGCTTCCGCGAGGTGAAGAAGGACGTGCTTGCTGAACAGCCGCAGTCCGAGGCTCCTGCGCCGGCAGCCAAACCCGAACCGGTGGCCAAATCCAAACCGGAACCGGTTGAAGATCACAGCAACCTGACCGATAGCGAGCGTGCAGCCCGTATGGCTGCCCTTAAGGCTGCCGAGGAACGCCGCAAGCAGGAAGAAGTTGAAGCTGCCGAACGTGCAGCCGAGGAAAGCAAACGCAAGGCTGAAGAAGCCGAGCGTCGCAAACAGGAAGAAGCAAAAGCTGCGGCGGATGCTCCTGCGCTGGAAAAGGATGCCCCGGTTTCTGTTGAAGAAGTCGAGAAGGCGCTTGAAGCATCGACGACCAAAGGCAAATCCAAGCCGAAGCCTGCTGCTGTTGCCAAGAAACAGGAAGAAATCATGCCTGGCGAACCGGCAGAGCCGCTGGTTCCGGAAGAACGCCGTCGTGCTGATCCGTCCACTGTCAAGCCGAAAAGCCGCAAGGAACTGGACGAGGAAGAAGCCCGTACCGCAGCCGCACGCAAACGCGCCGAAGAGGAAGCTCTTGGCCGTGCCGCGCGCACGAAGGGTGACGAAGGCCGTCGTCGTGGCAAGCTTTCGATCAACAATGCGATGACCGGTGACGAAGGTGGCCGTCGTCGTTCGATGGCCTCGATCAAGCGTCAGCAGGCAAAAGCCAAGGCCCGTATGCAGGGTCAGCAGAAGCCGAAAGAGAAAATCGTGCGTGATGTTATTGTTCCGGACGTTATTACCGTTCAGGAACTTGCCAACCGTATGGCCGAACGTGCCGCCGACGTCATCAAGTGCCTGATGGGCCTTGGTGTTATGGCGACCATCAACCAGAGCCTTGATCCCGATACCGCACAGCTGGTTGTCGAGGAATTCGGCCACAAGATGAAACGTGTTTCGGATGCCGACGTTGAAGAAGCGCTGGTATCTGCAGACGACAATGACGATCAGCTGATCGGTCGTCCGCCGGTTGTGACCGTCATGGGCCATGTTGACCATGGTAAAACCTCGTTGCTGGATGCCCTGCGCAAAACTGACGTTGTCAGTGGCGAAGCTGGCGGCATCACACAGCATATCGGTGCCTATCAGGTGACGATGGAAACCGGTTCAAAGATTACCTTCATCGATACCCCGGGCCACGCAGCCTTTACCGAGATGCGTTCGCGCGGTGCCAAGGTTACCGACATCGTCGTTCTGGTTGTTGCTGCTGACGACTCCGTCATGCCGCAGACGATCGAGGCCATCAGCCATGCGAAAGCAGCCGGTGTGCCGATGATCATCGCGATCAACAAGATCGACAAACCGGGTGCAAACCCGTCCAAGGTTAAGACCGAACTGCTTCAGCACGAAGTTGTTGTCGAGGAAATGGGCGGTGAAGTTCAGTGTCTTGAAGTTTCGGCCAAACAGGGCCTTGGCCTGACCGAGCTTGAAGAAGCCATTCTGCTTCAGGCCGAGGTTCTTGACCTTAAAGCCAACCCGGCACGTGTTGCTGACGGTGTTGTCGTTGAAGCCCGCATGGAAAAAGGTCGTGGCCCGGTTGCCACGGTTCTGGTTCAGCGCGGTACGCTTAAAAACGGCGATATATTTGTCACCGGTGCCGAGTGGGGCCGCGTTCGTGCGCTGGTCAACGATCATGGTGTTCGCATCGAAGACGCCATTCCGGGTATGCCGGTCGAGGTTACCGGTCTGAACGGTGTGCCGTCGGCGGGTGACGACTTTGTCGTTGTCGAAAACGAAGCCAAGGCCCGCGAGATTTCCGATTATCGTCAGCGTCGCATCCGCGAAACGCAGGCTGCCGCGATGAAGAAATCCGCACTCGAGAAC
>CBIHMD010000235.1:0-5095 GCA_966210655.1 uncultured Thalassospira sp. | reverse complement strand
CATCCAACCCTGCTGCGGTGAGTTTGCGTGATTTGAGTGCCGAAATCAGGTCCTTGTCATTGACGACATCGCCGCGTGCCGTATTCACAATAATGGCCCCGTCTGGCAGTTTGGCGATAAAATCGCGATTGACCATACCGCGTGTTTCCGGTGTCGACGGGCAATGCAGCGACAGGAAATCGCAATGGGGCAGCAGGTCATCAATGGATGGGTGATAGGTCGCGCCAAACTCCTGATCTTCGGGGAGCTGTCGGCGGTTGAAATAATGGACCTCCATATCAAAACCGCGTGCCCGTTTCGCGACGGCCTGTCCGATCCGGCCCATGCCGATAATGCCCAGCTTCTTGCCGGTAACCTGCGTGCCCATCATATGCGTCGGGCGCCAGCTTGACCATGTGGCATTGCGGACTTCGGCCTCACCCTCGCTTGCACGGCGGGCAGCACCCAGAATAAGAAGCCATGCAATATCGGCGGTCGCATCGGTCAGAACCCCCGGCGTATTGCCGATCACGAAGCCGTTGGCCTTGGCCGCAGCCAGATCGATATGGTCGGTGCCAACGGAAAAGGTGGCAACGATGCCGACCTTTTGGGGCAAGGCTGCAAAGAAGGCTGCATCAATCGGATCGCCGACCGAAACCAGTGCGGCGTTCGCGTCCTTGCACAGGTCAAGGATCTGGTCGCGTGACAATGGGTCATCACCGTCCTGCATGCGCAGATCATAACTTTCGCGGGCACGTTTTTCGACGGCATCCGGCAGGCGTCTTGTGATGGCAAGTACCGGTTTCATTCTGATCTTTCTCCCTGAATTTGCTGGCTTATTTTCCGATTGTGTCAGAATAGCTGGTCAAGTGCGAGCCGAATGCCGATCGTCGTAATGGTCAATGACAGCAGGAAATCGGCCGCCACAATCGCACTTGCCGTCATGGCTGGAACCACAAGGGTCAGTTTCGCAATATAAACCCCGTAAATCAGCATCGCGATAACCGCGACAAGCACAAACCCGCCTGCACCGAGCATCGGGAAGATTGCGCCCAGAAACAGCGCCAGCAAATAAACCCCCATTTGCAACACGCTTGACCAGTTATAAACGGTGATGAATGCGATGTAACGGTTGGGCCGGTCGATCATCGGTGCGACATGCAGCATCAGCAGCGGAAAGGCGAACCATTTCATGACATAGGCAATGGTTTCCACCAGCATGTAACGACCGACAGGGAATTCATCGGGAACCGTGTCTAGGTCATGCCAGCGCAAAAGTGCAAAGGCCGGAAAAACGATGAAGGCGGCAAGAAAAGAGCGCCAGAAAGCCTCGATGGAATAGTCAAAGAAGGCAAGGCCCTTGGCATCGCCACGTGCAATGCGCCAGGTTCCGTAAAGAGCGCGCAGGGTTTCAGTCGACATGGTCATGGGTGGCAGTCGTTTCACACAAAATGGGCCAGATTGGGCCAGATAAAGGGGTTGAGAGTCCGGAGCCGGGGCATGGCCGCTTGGCCAGATTGCAGCTTATCCTCGTTTGGCCCTGCTTCACAAGACAGGTGCGTGTCCGTCTGTTAACCGGCGCACTTTGGTCACGGAATTCAGGCAAAAGCAGGAAACAGAGATGTCGGACAAACTTGCCGGATATTTGCCGCGTCTGTCATTCCTGCAGACGACGGAACCCGGTTCGTTAACGCTGGCACGTCTTTATCTTGAAATGGCAACCGCACTCGACAAATCCGAACGGATGACGGCCCTTGCCCTTTTTGACGAGGCTGATCACCTTTTTGCCACCTATCTGCAAATGGCACCGGATGCGGCGCGCGCCGGATTGGCCCATAGCCTGAACAATCGGGCGGCGCTTGAAATCAATGGACAGCAATGGGCGGACGCGGTTGATGCCGCGCGACAGGCTGTTGAACTTCGTCGTGACAGGTTGGCGAATATGCCATCGGGTCAAAGCGAAGCTGCTCGCCTTGATCTTGGTTATTCTCAGGGCGCGCTTGTTCTGGCATTGCGTGGTGGCGGGCGGTCCGGGATCGCACGGGAAATCTGCGCCGAGGCACTTGCCAATCTTGCGATATTCGCCGGAAAGAAAAACCAGCAGGCATTCATCCTGCTGGCGAAACTGATCTGTCTTTATACCGAGCTTTGCAGCACAACCGGCGAAAATCCCGATCCGGTTCTGTTGCTGCCGCTGGCGAAAGCCTTTTACGACAGCAATCAGACCGGATAATGCTTCCGGCCTGGCACTTAGCGGGTGCTTTTCACCGACCAGCTCAGGTTGACTTCTTTGCCCGCGGGGACCTCTATCGTCCAGACAATCAGGTCAGGTTGTGGCTTGGTGTGATTGTGATCTTCGCCGGTCACGACCCAGTCGGCCGGAACATTTTCACGGATCGTTACGGTTTCTGTGCGTTCGCCGCCATTGGTGATCGACCATTCCATGTTGGCGGTGATTTCATCAGGCAGGTTTGGGCGTGCCTTGCGGTCAAACGCTGTGACTTTGCGAGTACCGGAAATATTGCTGGCCTGACCAAGGCGGATGGTTGCCTTGCGTCCGACCGGGGTCAAAGACAGATTGTCTTCACCAAGGAAACCTGTCACACCGCTTTGGGATTGGCCGAAGACACGCACGGTTCCTGCTGGCCACGGGCTTTTTTCGTCTGGACCGCCATCATTTTCGATCTCGATTTCAAGGTCGGGACGGATAAATTCGGAAACGTCACTTTGACCGGCATAGTAAAGATTGGCGCTGCCGTTAAAGGTGACCTTGCGGGTTGCGGGCAAACTTTGCGATGCGATCAACGGCATCATCACAACATCACCATTACGCATCGAAAGGCCGTCGAACGGGCCATATACATGCAGGTTTTCCATGGTTTCGCGATTCGGTGCGCCGCCACCCGGTGCGCTGTCGGCCATGGCTGACATCATCATTTCCCCACGGGCAGCCTTTGCCATCGGGGTGTAGCTGACCCGGTTGGGATCACCGGCCACCAGACGCAGCTGGGCATTGTTGATTGCTGACCCTGTCTGATTGGTGATGCGTGCCATTGCCGAAAGGTTCAGGACATTTTCAGCGCTATCATATTGCCCGACATAGGCGGTCTGCCACGAAATGCCCCCAAGAAGATAGGCAAGCGAAATGTGATCAAGTGCCGCATCCGAGCCGATGGTGGCTTCTATTGCCGGGCTGGTGGCGAAGTTACCGGGCAGGTCCGAAATAATGATCTGCTCAACAGGGACCTGTTCAATACCATCAAGGGTGCGAACCAGTGCGCCACCGTCAATCGATAGCAACGTGCCTTCGACCAGTTCGTCATCCTTGCGCCGGATGGTAATGGTTTTGCCGACCTGATCCTGCAGCAGACGATACATGGTTGCCGGACCGTTCGCGGTATTGCGCAGCGAATGCCATACGAGGTTGGCATCTTTCTGTGCGCCCATCAGGAACGTGTCGTCCATGATGGTTTGCGGCAGGTCTTCGATCCGAAGCGTTTTTACCCCCTTGGGGATCGTCCCGTTTCGTTGCTCGGCAATCATGCCAAGGTTGCCGGGGTAAACGGTCAGCTGCATCTTGCTACGGTTTTCACCCGAAAGCGTGACAGTTTCTTCCGCTTTTTCGTCACCGGACTGGGCGGACGCCGGTTCTATGACCGGGCCAACAAAAAGGGCCGCGCTTAACAGCGTGGCCATGGCAAAACGGTTGCGCATTTCTGATGACATCTCGAATCCCTTGTTGCGTATTGTTCTTGAGCGACCTTTACGCGAAAAAATGGCAGGATCAAGGACGTATCAAGTTAACGGAAGGACCATTATGAAAAAACCGGTCCTTCCTGAAATGGGCGTGCAGGAAGGTTAGGCACCCAGCGTCTGATGGTAGGAATAACTCGTATCGGGTAGCAGATGCTGGTAGGCGGCCTGACGGGATGTATCGATGATGATTGGTGCACGCAGATTGACCGACATGCTGGTCTCGCCACCGTCATCGGGTTTATGCAGGGTCACAATCAGCAAAACAGCGCCTTCGTCTTTTTTGATGCCATGGATGGTAAAGGCCTGAGCTAGGTGTTCGGGCTTGATGCTGTTGCTTTCCATATTGTAGGGGGCAACGATAAAGGCCAGTTCCGGCTCTGTCAGGCTTTGCATCAGGATAAAGGTATTGTTGCTTTCGCCCGGAAAATTGGCGAGGGCAAAGACGTTATGATCTGGAAAACCTTTGATCCCTGTCGGAAAATAGATTGCCTTGTCCCACAGGAATTCCTTGTCTCCGAACAAAGTCCGGATCGTAACAGAAGTCGGCACGCTGTCCGCTCCCGGTGGCTGCGGTGTTACGGAATCCGCCATACCTTCCTCCCTTATTCTGATGTATTGGCAAGTAAAAGGCATTTTGGACCGGTTTCACCGGAATTCAAGGGTTTGGCGCATGCCAACTGTCGATTTCATCAGCTTACGGACCGGGGTTGAAAATGAACCGGGACCGGTTGACTGAAACCTTTGACGCGGATGGCATCCTGTTTTGTAAAGCTGCGCAGCAAAGCTGTCCCTGCCGATGCGGTTTCAGTTCGAAGTTTGCGGGCGAAACTGTCACTGATGATGATGTCGGTATCAAGGGTTCTGGTCGCGCGTTCAAGACGTGCCGCAAGATTGACGCTGGCCCCGATTACTGCGGGTGTCACGGCTTCACCTTCGCCGATATCACCCACAACTGCGGGGCCGAAATTAAGACCAATGCCGATTTGAAGTGGCGTTGTACTGTCCGCAAGGTCGCTGTTTTGCCAGTCGCGAACATGGGTAACCATGGATTGCGCAGCCGAAAGGGCATTCGCCGCCGGGCAATGCATATCGTCAAATGCACCGAAACTCGCCATGACGGCATCGCCGATATATTTTTCAACAATGCCGCCATACGCCCCTATTTGGGTCGTCATGATCTGATGGAACTGGTTTAACAATCGCATGACATCCTGCGGATCGCGTTTTTCCGCATAACCGGAAAAACCGATAATATCGGCAAACAGGATAACGCATTCGCGCCGTGCCCCGATCCGGACCGGTTCGTCACGATCTGCCAGTTGATCGGCAAGGGCCGCGGGAAAATAACGCGCCAGATTAC
>CBIHMD010000234.1:0-5096 GCA_966210655.1 uncultured Thalassospira sp. | reverse complement strand
GTGCTGATCTTGATGCCTTTGTCGAAACCGCTGCCGCCGAACTCGGTCAGGTTGGCGGTGCCGCCATGCTGACCGACCGCGTTTCAAGCGCCTATCAGCATGTCACCGATGCGATGGCTGGTCACGCCAAGGTAACCTGCGCGCTTAAACGCCGCGACAGCGACGGCCCGTTCGAAGGCAGCCCCGCGATCTTCCGCACCACGGCTGCCGACTGGCAGGCCAACCCCGAACTGGCCGAAGAAATGTTTGGCCCGGCCGGCATCATTGTCGAATGTGACACGCCCGAGGAAATGGTTGCCCTGTCGGCAACCCTGATCGGGCAGTTGACCGCGACCGTTCACATGATTGATGCCGATGCCGAACTGGCCGGTAACTGCGCCCGGCCCTTGAAAAATGTGCCGGCCGCATCCTGATCAATGGCTGGCCGACCGGGGTCGAGGTCTGCCATTCCATGGTCCATGGCGGCCCCTATCCGGCAAGCACGGATTCCCGTGCAACATCGGTCGGGTCGCTCGCGATCAAGCGTTTCATCCGCCCGGTCTCCTATCAGGCCTTCCCGGACGCATTGCTGCCCGAAGCCCTCAAGGACGCAAACCCGCTCAACATCCCGCGCCTTGTAAACGGCAAATGGCAGATGCCGAAATAATCCCGACCCGATCAATCAATCCGCAAAGGGCGCGCTATAAAGGCGCGCCCTTCTGCATTGTGAGCTGGTTTAGGACACCACCCTGAAGGCAATGGCAGGACAGGGATGCCAGACTCCGAAAGCACGGCAACAGGCTGGCTTTCCCGTAAGCAGACTCAATGCCCTGCCCGACCAAGAACGGACCTCCAACAGCCCCACCAACAATCGACACATAGACGCCCCACAGCCTCGCCACCCGCTCCTTCCGCCCATGCCAAGTTCACCGAGCCCGGACAAACCCCGGCTTCCACCAACGTCGCCAACAGACGACCATCGGGCTCACGGCCTGCGCCACGGCGAATTTCGGCAACCCTCGCCAAATCCCGGACTTTCACCACCCTCACCAACAAATGGCCCACTGACGAATGCCCCCACCGGTCAACCGTTGACGGATCACGGCCCAATGCCGCCCCTGCTGACTCTTCCGGCAACGCCGGACAAAGTTCGTATCTCCGACAGACGGGCCACAGACCGTCCACGGCCTCGCTGCCCGCTCCGCTCACTTGCGGCAATGGCATGACCATGAAACCCGGACACACCTCGGGCCTCCAGCAACCTCGCCAACTGACGGCCCACGGACCGCCCACCGGCTCGTTGCCCGCTCCGGCCACGGCGGCAACCTGCCACCCAGACGTCCAGACACACTTCGGGCCACTGCCATTTTCACCAGCAGACGGTCTTCGGGCGCACTGCCCCCAACCTGCCCACCGTCGACTGGCCACAGATCACTGTTGCCGTTGCCGTCGCTGCTGCCATCGCTGCCGCTCTCCGGCAAATCTGGGGTCCTTTCCCCGACAAGACGCACCTCTCCCGTCATGATAAACAAACGTGTTTGAAACGTGTTAGAACCGCTCGGAATGCCGCCGTAATGGCTTCGCCATCCGCCGACGCATATCCTGCGGATCGCCCCGCCGCCCTGCCTCAATCCTTGCCGCTGCATCCTGATCACCTCTTTGATCCGGCCCCAAACGCAAAAACCCGCGAGGCACAAGGCGCTTCGCGGGTTTCGGTCCGGGTGCATTTCTCCCGTTGACTTTACTCTTATGCCATGATTAAAAGAACAAATCAAGAACTTTTTGAAAAAACTTTACATACCGTCAAAGGCCGCCCCCTCAGGGACCGTCCTGCATTTTCATAAACCCTATGCGTCGCGCGGCACCCCGTTCGGGTCCTCGCTGCCACGATGGTATTTGAAGGTGCCGGTCGCGGTTGCGATCACCTCGCCCGCCGCGTTATAGGCGGTGGCTTCGGTAAAGACGATCTTGCGCCCGCCACCCTGTTTGCGTCCCTCAACCCGCACCGTGCCACCGGTTGCCATCCCGATGAAATTGGTCGTCAGTGACAGGGTCAGCGATTTGCGGACATTCCCCGGAACAGCACAGTAACAGACGGCACAACCCGACGCCGTATCCATCAGGGTCGCAATCACGCCACCATGCAGGATACCCGCACGATTACGGTGATGATCCCTGATTTCAAGCTCCACCACCGCACGGTCTTCTTCCCATTCAACAACCTGATAGCCCAGATAAGCCTGAAGCCCGCTACCATGCGCCTGTTCCCAGGCAAGATTGTCATTCACATCACTCATTGCGCCGACCTCTGGTAAATCCTGTTTGCCAAGCTATAACAATAATTGCTGCATTGCGTAACACCCGCACACGTCATCTGCCCCTTCTCCCCACGAAAGGACTACACCCATGGATGTTCTGCTTTTGCCTGGCGACGGTATCGGACCGGAAATTGCCGACGTCACCCGCCAAACCCTGCGCTGTCTTGACCAAAAATTCAAACTGAGCCTTTCTATTCAGGAAGACGTTGTCGGCTTTGCATCACTGGCAAAACATGGCGCGTCCATTACGCCGGATCTGATCGAACGCGCCCGAAATACCGACCTGACCATTCTGGGTCCGGTTGATACTGCCGCCTACCCGCCCGTCGAACAGGGTGGCCTCAATCCTTCAGCAGCCTTTCGCAAGCAGCTTGATCTTTACGCTAATATTCGCCCGTCGCGCGCATTTGATGGCATTCACGCACTGACCCCGGCTATGGATCTGGTAATCGTGCGCGAGAATACCGAGGGTTTCTATGCAGACCGGACCATGTTTGCCGGATCGGGGGAAGTGATGCCAACCGAAGACCTTGCAATCGCCATGCGCAAAGTCACTCGACAAGGATCATTCCGGGTTGCTGCCGTCGCCGCAAAGCTGGCCGCGAAACGACGAAAACACCTGACCATTGTGCATAAGGCGAATGTTCTGAAACTCAGCGACGGTCTTTTCCTGTCAGAAGCCCGAAAGGCCGCCGCCAAAACGGGCGGGCTGACGGTAACAGACGAACATGTCGATGCCTGCGCCTCGCTTCTGGTACGCACCCCCACCGACTTTGACGTGATCGTTACCACAAACATGTTCGGTGATATCCTGTCCAATCAGGCGGCTGAACTGGCCGGTGGACTTGGACTTTCCGGATCGCTTAATGCCGGTGATGATCACGCGATTGCGCAGGCGGCCCATGGTTCAGCCCCGGATATTGCCGGCCAGAATCTGGCGAACCCTGTATCCCTTCTGCTTTCTGTTGCGATGTTGCTAGACTGGCGGGGCGAACAGGCAGGACGGCACGATCTGGTCGCCGCCAGCAAAGCGTTAAACAACTCGATTAGCAGCCTTTTAAGACATCCCGAGACACGGACAAAAGACCTGGGTGGAACATTGGGAACAACTGAATTTGGCGATTCATTGTGCGCTGCGATATAAAATAATCATTTAATATCAAAGCACTAAATCTATCGTTCTCCAAACAAGAAGGGGATAGCGGTGAAACGAGAATAGTGGGTTCAAACGGCGTCTGGTACATCTCAAATCACCCCAGACGCAAAGGAACCTAACCATGGCAACGCTTGCACTTAAAGACACCACCACCATCGAACGCGAAGTTCGCGTCAACTGGTTCACCAACCTTGTTCATGCCCTTCAGGTCGCCGTAATCATGAAAGCGTCGAAAGCACGCACCCATGATGAATTGCTGACCGAATGGAACAACGCATGGCGTCAGGTCGAGGGCTAATTGGCCCTCTCTGACCCTGCGGGTTTGAGGATTGGCATCCAAAAGATGCTGACAATTCATCGCCCTTGACGGTTTCAACCAAACAACCGAAAACGGTTGAATGCAAAAGTTTGATATCGTCACGATCCGGTTATTTGTCGCCATTGTGCGCGCCGGAAGCATCAATGAAGCCGCCCGGCGCGAACATATCGCGACATCGGCTGTAAGTCGTCGCATCGGCGAACTTGAAGCCATGCTTGGCGTCAAGCTGCTGCGCCGTCTGCCCCGCGGTGTCGAACCGACGGAAGAAGGTGCGATTTTCGCGCGCTACGGCGAAAAGCTTCTGGGTGATCTTAATCACCTGTCAAACGAGCTGCGCGATTTCAACAGCGGCGAAAAGGGCAAGATTTATCTTGCTGCCGTAACCTCGGCGATTCTCACCGGACTGCCCGTTTTTCTTGCCGATTTTCAACGTGACTTCCCCGATGTGACCGTCGATGTCCGCGAACTGACATCGCGCGAGTCATCCGATGCGGTGCGCGAAGGCCGGGCAGATCTGGCGATCATGGCCGATAACGGTCCCTGTCAGGGTTTGTCGAACCACGTCTTTTGCGACGATCCGATCTGGGTCGTGACCCCCAAGGGCCATCCTCTGATCCCCGACCCATCCAATCCGGCCCCGGTTACTTTTGCCGAAGCCGCAAAATACGACATCATTTCCCTGCATGAAGGCGGTGTTATTGATGATCTGATCAGCGAGGCGGCAGGAAAACTGCATCACGACATGCACCCGCATATCAAAGTCATGCGTTTCGGGTCTTTGCGCCAGATGATCGCAGCCGGACTTGGCATCGGCTTCCTGCGGCAAAGCTCGGTTGCAGGTTACATTGATCACATGAATATTTCCGGCGCACCGATTGCCGATAGCTGGGCCAAACGCCAGTTGCTGATCGTGCATGACGGCGAGGATACCCTCACCAGCTCCGCCAAAATCTTCCGTGATTATCTGCTTAAAAAGGCATCCGAAACCAAGGTCAAACCGGGTCTTGGCTAAGCGGGTCGCGTGACCTTAAATCAGGCCAGCACCGTTCTCGACCCGGCTCCTGACAATCGGGCGATGCAGCCCCTTTGATCGATCAGGCCTATGGCACACAAACCTTGCTGCCTCTGCCAAAATCAGATCAGGCAATTCCGCCCATTCGCCAATCGGGTCGAGTATTTCAATCGTCTCGCCCGGTTGCGCCGCAATCATTTCCGGCAAATCCGTGCAGGCATGCATGCCACCGCCTGCCAGCATCGGCACAATCAGCGCATGCTTGCGCGACCCGATCATTCGCCAGTCCCGAAGTGACGGATCACCTTCGAT
>CBIHMD010000233.1:0-5122 GCA_966210655.1 uncultured Thalassospira sp. | reverse complement strand
TGACGGCAACCTGTCGGGTGTCGCGTTTATCCGCAATTTCTTTGACGACAACATCTGGGGGCTGGGCTGCCTTGCCGGGGGTGTTTGCGGGGTTGCGTGGAATACGGCGTTTCTGGCGGTTCTGACCGCTGTTTCGACCACTTTGCTGGGGCTTTCATTTGCGCTTGTGGTGACGCGGACCGGGTTCCGGTTCAAGAAGCCGCTTCGGGTTTTGACGGTACTGCCGATCATCACCCCGCCATTCGTGATTGGCTTGGCATTGATCCTTCTTTTTGGCAGATCGGGGGCTGTTACGCAGTTCTTTGCTGATCTGCTCGGGGTGGAGGCAGGGCGCTGGCTTTATGGCCTCCCTGGAATCTGGCTGGCACAGACCCTGTCCTTCACCCCGATTTCTTTTCTGGTGCTGATCGGTGTGGTTGAAGGTGTCAGCCCGTCGATGGAAGAGGCATCGCAAACCCTGCGGGCCGGGCGTTGGCAGACGTTTGTCAATGTGTCGCTGCCACTGATGCGGCCAGGTTTGGCCAATGCCTTTTTGCTGGCTTTCATTGAAAGCATGGCCGATTTCGGTAATCCGATGGTACTGGGCGGCAATTACGAAGTGCTGTCGACCGAGATATTCTTTGCCATTGTTGGCGCGCAAAACGATGCCGGGCGTGCCGCGGTTCTGGCAATGATCCTGCTGTTCTTCACACTTTCGGCCTTTGCAGCACAGCGTTTCTGGCTGGGCAAGAAATCCTATGCCACGGTGTCGGGCAAGGCCGATAACGGGGCGCATGTCGGGCTTAATCCCGGTATGCGATTGGCGTGCTATTTCACCGCCATTCCGTGGGCGATCTTTACCGTCGTTTTGTATGGCATGATTTTCTATGGCAGTTTCGTCAAACGCTGGGGCTTTGATAACAGCCTGACGTTCGATAATTACAGCGATGCGTTTGGTGTCGGCTGGAGCGAGCATGGCATCGTCTGGGCCGGGGCGGCATGGGACAGTTTCTGGACCACGTTGAACATTTCGGCGATTGCGGCCCCCCTGACCGCGGCGGTTGGTCTGACGACGGCCTATTTGCTGGTGCGCCAGAACTTCCGGGGCAAAAGCGCGTTTGAATTTGGCACAATGTTAAGCTTTGCCATTCCCGGTACGGTGATTGGTGTCAGCTATATTCTGGCATTCAACGTGCCGCCGTTCGAATTGACCGGCACGGGTGTGATCCTTGTGATCTGCTTTATCTTCCGCAATATGCCGGTTGGGGTTCGCGGCGGGATTGCTGCCATGAGCCAGCTTGATAAAAGCCTTGATGAAGCGTCGCTTACCCTTGGGGCCAACAGCTTTACCACGTTCCGCCGTGTGATCCTGCCGCTGTTACGCCCGGCGATTGTTGCTGCACTGGTTTACAGCTTTGTGCGGGCAATCACGTCGGTTAGTGCGGTGATCTTCCTGGTCAGTGCCGACCATAATATGGCGACATCCTATATCATCGGGCTTGTGGAAAACGGGCGTTACGGCGTTGCGATTGCCTATTGCAGTGTTCTGATCCTTGTCATGCTGACCGCGATCCTTGTTGTGAACGGTCTGATCGGGCAACGGCGTTTACGCCGCGAGGACCGGGTTGAAGCAACACCGGACAAGACAGCGGCACGTAATCTGAGAGAGAAGCATTCATGAAACTGAAAACGCGTGCGGGTTCGGTCGTATTCGACAATGTCACCAAGACCTATGGTCATGGGGCGGTTACCGCGATTGACAATGTATCTTTCACCATCAATCCCGGCGAGCTTGTGACCCTTCTGGGGCCAAGTGGCTGTGGCAAAACCACGACCCTTCGGATGATTGCCGGGCTTGAACATGCGACAACCGGCAGTATCCTGATCGGGGGGAAGGACGTTACACAGCTTCCGGCGACGGATCGTGATGTCAGTATGGTGTTTCAGTCCTATGCGCTGTTTCCACATATGACGGTGGCCGAAAACGTTGCCTATGGCCTTATTGTCACCGGCGTTGCCAAGGCCGAAGCCAAGGAAAAGGCCGAAGAGGGGCTTAACCTTGTAGGCTTGGCGGGATATGGCGTGCGCTTGCCATCCGAGCTTTCGGGTGGGCAGCAGCAAAGGGTGGCGGTAGCGCGTGCGCTGGTGCTGGAACCTGAAGTTCTGTTGCTTGATGAGCCTTTATCAAACCTTGATGCCAAGCTTCGCCGTCATGTGCGGACCGAAATCCGCGATTTGCAGCAAAAACTTGGCCTGACCGCGGTTTATGTGACCCATGATCAGGAAGAAGCCCTGGCCGTGTCAGACCGGATCATCGTGATGAACCGGGCCGTTATTGCGCAGCAGGGCACGCCACGCGAATTGTATGAACAGCCACAATCAGAATTCATTGCCGACTTTATTGGTGATGCCAATCTGGTCGATGGCGAGATCATCAATATCGATGGCAATCATGCCAGTGTCGATATCGGGGGCGCGCACTGCAACCTGCGTCATCGCGGGCAGGCAAAGGGACCGGTCCGTGTTGCCGTGCGGCCCGATGCGGTGCAACTGACCGGGTTGGCGGCGATTGCGGGCGATGCGCATGTCATTGAAACGTCGCTAAAAGGTCACATTACGCATGCAGCCTATCTTGGTAGTCAGATGCAGTATTCCGTGGCCACCCCGATTGGCGAACTGTTTGTGATCGATCACCGGATCGATACACCGATTGTCGCGGGTGAACAGGTCGCCATCGGGTTTTCCGAACGCGGCATGGCCGTGGTTTCGGCAGAATAATAGATCAACAACAAAACTGTTTCAGGCAGGGACAAAGTGGAAAAAGCATTTTCGGGAATTGATATCGAGGCACGGTTGGAACATGCGCGCGACGTGATCCGTGAAGCGGGCAAACGCGCCATGGAATATTACGAGGGCGACGCCGCCGACCTTGCGATTGAAACCAAAACAAACGCCCTTGATATGGTCAGTATTGCGGACAAAAACGTCGAGGCGATCATCCGCGACCGGATCGGCGATGCCTTTCCCGAGGATGGTTTCCTTGGCGAGGAAATGGGCATCGAGAAGGGTGAAAATGACTGCCTTTGGGTGATTGACCCGATTGATGGCACGGCGTGTTTCGTCAACCAGATGCCGACATGGTGCATTTCGGTTGCCCTTATGATCGGCAAGGAAGCCGTCATCGGCCTGATTTATCACCCATGCAATGACGAGCTTTTCAGCGCGGTTATCGGCGATGGGGCGCGTGTTAATGGTGAGCCGGTCAAGGCAAGCAACGCCAAGCTGGTCAGTGATGGTGTGATGGGGATCGGCATGTCGCATCGCCTGCCAAGCAGTTCGATTGTTCCGGTGATCGGCCAGTTGCTGGACGAGGAAGGCATGTTCATCCGCAATGGATCATGTGCATTGATGATGGCCTATGTCAGTGCCGGGCGGTTGATCGGGTATTACGAACCGCATATCAATCCGTGGGATTGCATGGCGGGCATCGTCCTGATCCGTGAAGCAGGTGGCTGGTGCAATGACTTCCTTGACCTGCCCGATGTGCTTGACAATGGCGGGCCGATATTGGCCGCAGGCCCCCATGTTGCCCAGCATCTGAAAGAAATGATCGGGGTAAAATAGCGGCAATCTTTAAGAAGGGGCAGGCCCTGAACCCGTCGCGCCCCTTATTCTTAATTCTTACTGACTGACCCAAAGTACGCGCGCGATCCAGTCAATGTCGCGGGCTTCGACATAGCGGTCATCATAGGCCGGGTTGAGGGATTTCAGTTCCACCCCCATCGCACCACGCCGCACCAGTTCCTTTGCCATGACCTCGCCCCCGACGGTTTTAAGGACCACGCGATCCTGCGGGCGGATGTTTGATGCCGGGGAGACGACGATCAGATCGCCATCGCGAAATACCGGCGCCATGGAATCCCCCGAAACCCGAAGCCCGTAGGCGGTCGGATCATGCAAGGCGGGAAAGGTGATGTCTTCCCATGCGCCGCCAACCGGATAACCGGCATCATCAAAAAAGCCACGATTCCCGGCCTGGGCAAAGCCGATGACGGGCACGCGACCGGCCCCGTTGCCATCGACAAGCTGGGCGAATTCCTGAAAGGTGACATTGGCCACCGAAAGGACCTTTGAAATGCTTTCGGTCGAGGGCCAGCGCGGCTTTCCCTGATTTGTCGTGCGTTTGGACCGGTTGAATGTGGTGGGATCAAGCTGCGCCAAGCGGGCCAGCCCGGATGGGGTCAGCCCGTTATCTTCGGCGATCTTGTCGAGTGCGCCCCATATCTGCTCTTGCCGGATCATACGTTATCCTAGCAGTCTGTTATTGCTTCGGAAACGGAATTAATTTCGGTTCTGGCAAATGGTGTCAGGATGGTTGCGGGTTTTCCATCCGCGAAACGACCCGGTCGAAAATATCGGTCTGG
The DNA here is from genome assembly GCA_966210655.1 of uncultured Thalassospira sp. GTDB lineage: Bacteria > Pseudomonadota > Alphaproteobacteria > Rhodospirillales > Thalassospiraceae > Thalassospira. The sequence continues at coordinate 719 of CBIHMD010000233.1, read as the reverse complement.
CCCATTTGCCCGCCCTTGAGGATCATTTCGAGCCCGTCAAGCTGCGGATCATTGCTGTGTGCCCGGATCACCGGTACGCCGTGGTCGAAATCGGTGACGAAGGACAGGCTGTCGATTGGTAGTTCCAGTACGGCAAGGCTTGATGTATCCCCGCCCGCGATTGCGAGAAACCCAACCGGCGTTTGTGCGAGAACGGTGGCAATGAACCGTGCGCTGGCCTGTGCCAGTTCATGGCCGCCAATGCCATGCGTCGCATCATCGCCAAGGGTTGCCAGGACATGGCGATTGCCCAAAAGCATATCGCGGCAGGTTTCGACCTTGTGGGCAAAGCGGGTGTCATCGATCAGATCGGCCGGGTTGATTTCGATTTTTTCATATAACCGGGTGGCAGCAACCTGTTGTGCGGTCAGCGATGACCGGCTTCCGGCAAAGGCGAAAACAGGGCCTGTGCGCCCGGTCTGGGCGGCGTTGAGGCGCGCTGGTTCGATGGCAGTTTTGCCGTTGGTCGCGGTTAAAATCTGCGCGACGCTGCTGGCTCCGACACACAGGATTTTGGTGTCGTTTGCAATCGCGCGAAATGCCAGTCCGATGATTTCAAGATCATGAGGGTCACCGACATCAAACAGGGTATGCGTTTCGCCGGCTGCCAGCCGTTTACGGATTTCGCTGGTCAGGAAAAGCAGGCCGCGCCGGATCATGCGCTTGGTCTGCTCGTCGAG
>CBIHMD010000232.1:0-5139 GCA_966210655.1 uncultured Thalassospira sp. | reverse complement strand
TCCTCGAACCGGATGATGCGAATGACTTCATCGAGGTTCAGATAGGCAACGAGATAACCATCAAGAACTTCAAGACGATGATTGATCTTGGCCAGTCGATGGTTGGAACGACGGATCAGAACATCCTGCCGATGCGCCAGAAACGCACGCAGCACCTCACGCAGGTTCATCACGCGTGGGGTGTTGTCCCCGTCCAGAACGTTCATGTTCAAACCAAACCGGATTTCCAGTTCGGTATTCTTGAACAGCATTTCCATCAGATGTTCTGGTTCGACGGCCCGGGTGCGCGGTTCGAACACTAGACGGATAAGATCGGTCGACTCATCGCGAACATCAGCCAGAAGCGGCAGCTTCTTAAGAACCATAAGATCGGCAATACGCTCGACCAGTTTGGCTTTCTGGACCTGATAGGGAATTTCAGTCACAACAACCTGGAACAGCCCGTGACTAAGCTTCTCGACTTCCCATTTGGCGCGCAGACGGAAGGAACCGCGCCCGGTGGCGTATGCTTCAAGGATATTTTCGCGCGGCTCGACCAGAACACCACCTGTCGGGAAATCCGGCCCCGGCACACACCGCACCAGTTCCGCAATCGACGTATCGGGATTGTCGATCAGCTTGATCAAGCCTGCGCAAAGTTCGCCAGCATTATGGGGCGGAATGTTGGTTGCCATACCAACCGCAATGCCCGCTGCCCCGTTTGCCAGCAGGTTCGGAAACGCTGCCGGCATAACAATCGGTTCATGGTCTTCGCCGTCATATGTCGGGCGGAAATCAACCGCATCTTCATCAAGGCCATTCATCAGCGCCGCGGCAACCGCTGTCATGCGGGCCTCGGTATAACGCATAGCGGCTGCGTTATCGCCATCAATATTGCCAAAGTTACCCTGCCCGTCGACCAACGGATAACGAACGGCAAAATCCTGTGCCAAACGCACAAGCGCGTCATAGACCGACTGATCACCATGCGGGTGATACTTACCGATCACGTCACCGACAACACGGGCGCATTTCTTGAAGCCCTGTGCCGGATCAAGTTTTAGCTGGCGCATCGCATAAAGCAGCCGCCGATGCACAGGTTTCAGACCATCGCGCACATCCGGAAGAGAGCGCGACATGATCGTCGACATGGCATAAGCGAGGTAACGTTCGCTCAACGCGTCCGCAAGGCGCGTTTCCCTGATTTGACCGGCATTGGCCGGATCGGAAGTCTTGGTGCTCATGAACGATTTTTCTTGTTGTTTGGCAGGTTGCAATAAATTCGGCAATTCAGTCCATTATCCGGCGCTCAATCACCATTTTGGCAACATACTACGGCGGGTACGGTTCTGGTCAACACAAGTCCGCATCAAAGTACGGTATTTATTTTTCACCCGCATCCGCAGATCGCCAGATATGGCTTACCAGTCTGTCGCGGGCCGCAACGGGTTTCACACCTTTTGCTTCAAAAATATCGCGATGAATGAAAAATCCGGTCAGTTTAAGCCCCTGGCGGAATTGTTCGTTCAATCCCTGTTCCCGGCTGCTTTGTGATGCCCTCCCACCGGCCAGAAATGCCGGTAATGGCAGCAAACGATCACGATATGCCGTGCCTGCGGCCTCGGAGACGGCCCGGCCACTTTTGGGTGAAACAAAGCACAGATCATCAGCAACATCGGTTGCTGCACAACGATCAAGGCTTAGCCCATAGCCAAGCTCGTCAAGCAATCCGACTTCCCACCGGATATAGGATGCCAGCCATTGCTCTGTTTTTAAGGCCGAAAGCAGTGCAACAGTACCATGATATAACGATGCATGTGCCTCGCGTTCCGGCAAAGTGACTTCAAGCATGGCACAGGCCGAACTCAATGCCATCAGCGGCCCGGGGGAAAGCAAAAGATCGGCGACATGCGCCCCGGTCAATTCACAGCGAAACTGCCCCAGATGTTCAGCCAGTCTGGCCGACCAACCCACCCGGACTTCGTTTCCGGGCTCAAGTGTGCCGCGCATGGATTTGCTGGTCGCCCCGCGTACCATACCGGCATATCGGCCATAGTCGCGCGTCAGAACCGAAAGACGTACTGAATTTTCACCGAGTTTGCGTGTGGACAGGACGATCGCATCATCACGCCAATCCATCCTGCACCTCTAGAAAAAGCCGCGTGGCACGATCAGACGGGTAACAAGAAAGAAAAGCCCGACAAGGCTTGATGCAAGGCAGATAAACGCAACAATAAAAACAATACGTTTCAATGCATTGCTGCCTTCAACCTGATCTATTGCATCATCAATCGGGTCATTGTGGTGCCTGGTCATTACGACGGTCCATTTCCATTCAAACGCCAGAGCAACCCGAGAACGAAGGTCGCAATGGCCGCCAGCAAAGCCAGAAGATTAACCGGGCGCGAAAGGAATGATTTCTCGCGCTGGATACGTTCACCATCATGCCGGTAACGGAAAGGTCGCCGAGCAACACGTGCAACGATCATCGCGGCAACGGCGCCAGCGATGATCAACACTATTCCCCAGATAGATCCGTTTTCCATATCCAAACCTGCTGGCAGGCTACAATCGTGTCTCGCTTGTCGGACATGCCTCAAGCGTTGGGATCAAGTCCCCACATCGCAAAGCGATTGGGATCATCGCCCCAGTTTTCACGCACCTTGACGAACAGGAACAGATGAACGCGACGTTCAAAAATCGCCTCAAGTTCCTTTCTGGCATCGCTGCCAAGTGCCTTGATGCGCTTGCCGCCTTTGCCGAGGATGATGGCTTTCTGGCCCTCGCGCTCGACGAAAATCGTCTGCTCCAGCTTGACCGATCCGTCCTTGCGTTCTTCCCACAGTTCGGTTTCCACCGTTGCGGAATACGGCAATTCCTGCTGTAGCTGATAATAAAGCTTTTCGCGCGTTATTTCGGCGGCCAGCAAACGCAACGGCATGTCCGAAACGTCATCTTCCGGGAACATCCAGGGACCATCTGGCATTTTCGCAGCAAGGAAATTCACCAGATCCTGTGTGCCGGAACCTTTCTTTGCCGAAATCATGAAGACATCGGTGAAAACTTCTTCGGCGAAAAACTCCTGCGACAGACGGAGAAGCTTTTCCTTGTCGGCAACCTTGTCGACCTTGTTCATCGCAAGAATCGCCTTGCGGTTCTGCGTCTTTAGCTGGTCGATGATGGCCCGAACTTCTTCTGTAATCCCTGCCCCGGCATCGATAACAAGCACAACCAGATCGGCATCGTCCGCACCGTTCCACGCGGCTTTGACCATTGCGCGGTCCAGACGGCGTTTTGGTGCGAATATGCCCGGCGTATCGATGAAAACAAGTTGCGCGTCCTCGGTCATGACGATTCCGCGCACGCGCGTCCGTGTCGTCTGCACCTTGGGCGACACAATCGATACCTTTGTACCGACAAGCTGGTTCAGAAGGGTTGATTTACCGGCGTTTGGCGCCCCGACCAGCGCCACGAACCCGCAACGCTGCTGATAAGGTAATCTGTCTTCGCTCACAGGCGTGGGAACCTCATTCATGGTTCAGTGTATCCAACATCAATTGGGCGGCCAATTGTTCCGCCTCGCGTTTCGATTTACCCTCGGCTTTGACATTTTCACCGTCGCCAGTGGTCAGCTCGATGGTAAAGATCGGTGCATGCGCTGGGCCCTGACGACCGACCATTTCATATTTCGGCAGTGGCTTGCCCCGTCCCTGCAAAAGTTCCTGCAAACGGGTTTTCGCGTCCTGCGGCGGCTTGGGCGCTTCATCAAGAAGCGGCAACCAAAGCCGTTCGATAAATTCTCTTGCCGGTTCCAGACCGCCATCAAGATAGAGTGCGGCAATCACCGCTTCCATGCAATCAGATAAAATGGCGGGATTGGTATCCGCACCGGCGGCCCGTTCACCTTTTGCCATCTGGATATGGTTACCAAGGCCAATCTGCTGCGCCAGTCTGGCAAGTGTCTCACGGCGAACAAGGGCGACAAAACGTTTGGCCATCGCACCTTCGCGCTCACGACCAAACCGCGTGTACAGCATTTCCGCAACAACCAGTCCCAGCACCCTGTCGCCAAGAAATTCCAGCCGTTCATTGCCGCCACTCACCGCATCCTTGCCTTTGGCGGCACTGCGATGCGTCAACGCAACCCGAAGCAAATCGGGTTGCGCAAATTCGTGATCAATTTCAGCAATCAATGGCGCAGTTTCGGCCATTAGTTGACCCCTTGGAACAACCGGTCAAACCGGATGCTGCCCAAGTCATAGATCGGCTGAGAACTGTCTTTGGAATAGAACAGGAATTCTGCACGTCCAACGAGGTTCTCGATCGGGACAAACCTGAAACGCGACGGGAAGGCGCGGCTGTCCGCCGAATTGTCGCGGTTGTCGCCCATCATGAAGAAATGCCCTTCGGGAACGGTAAAGGGTTCGGTGTTGTCGCTCGGCCCCTGATCGCCAAAGATTTCGAGGATACGATGAACCTTACCATTCGGAAGTGTTTCGATATATTGCGGAACGGCAATTGCCTGCCCGCTGCCATCGGTCAGGATGTAATCCTCGATCCGGTCACGCTCGACGGTTTGGCCGTTAATCAGCAAACGACCATTGGTAACCTGAACCGTATCGCCCGGCAAACCAATAACACGTTTGATATAGTCCTGTGTCGGATCAGCAGGCAGTTTGAAAACCACCACATCGCCGCGTTCCGGCTCGGACGACATGATACGACCGGGAATCAGCGGCACGCTGAATGGCAGGCTGTGCTTTGAATATCCATAGGAAAATTTCGACACAAACAAATAGTCGCCAACCAGCAAGGTCGGGATCATCGATCCGGATGGAATATTAAACGGCTCGAACGCGAATGTCCGAACCAGAAGCGCGATCACAATGGCCCAGAAAACGGTTTTCAAGGTGTCCAGAAGTCCACCCGTTTTCTTCTTTTGCACTAGCTTTTCCATTCAGTATCTAAACCAATCATTTTTTACCAATCAATCGGCCGAAATTACCACGACCGCATTCGCCAACGGGTATTCGTCTGTCAGCGTTACATAAACTGATGCAACTTTCCCTGTCGGCGTCAATTCTTCAAGTCTTTTCAGCGCGCCGTCAATCAACACCATGTCGGGCTTGCCGCTCGGCTGATGCACAACCCCCATGGTGT
>CBIHMD010000231.1:0-5158 GCA_966210655.1 uncultured Thalassospira sp. | reverse complement strand
GCAGGGAATACAGCACATCGACAAACCGCATCATGATGGTGTCGATACGCCCGCCGAAATAACCGGCAACCGCACCATAGGTAACGCCAATCACAAGTGACACCGCCGTTGCCAGCAAGCCAACCGCAAGCGACACGCGCGCGCCATAAAGGATACGGATGAAAATATCGCGGCCATTGCCATCCGTGCCGAGGATATGACCGTTTTCCCAGTTCGGGCCTTCCTGAATATAGCCCCAGTCGATCTGGTCATATTCAAAGGGGCTGAGCAGCGGGGCGAAAATCGCCATCAGAGCGATGATCGCCAGAATGATCATCGAGCCGACGGCGGCCTTGTTGCGAAACAGTCGAATGCGGGCATCGCGCCACAGGCTGCGGCCCTCGATTTCTCCTGAGGCGTCTGCCGCCTGGAGCATCGCTGTTTTTTGATCCTTGTTCATCATTAGCGTGACTTCAGCTTGGGATCGAGCAGGCCATAAACCGTGTCGACCAGGAAATTCAGAAAAATGATCATCACCGCATAGACAATCACCACACCCATCACGAGCGGATAATCGCGATTAAGCGCCGCCTTGACGAAATAGGTCCCGATGCCGGGTACGCCAAAGATGGTTTCGATGACCACCGAGCCAGTCATCACCGCCGCCGTCGCCGGGCCGAGATAGGACACAACCGGCAGAAGCGCGCCCTTGATCGCATGCCGGTTCACGACAAGCTTTTCGCGCAAACCTTTGGCGCGTGCGGTACGGATGTAATTGGAATGCAGGACTTCGACCATCGAACCGCGTGTCAGGCGCGCGATATAGGCAATCTGCGGCAGGGCAAGGGCGATGATCGGAAGGATTTTATATTCAAGGCCACCATCGCCCCATCCCGCGGTCGGTAGGATCGACAGATACAGACCAAACACAAGCGATAGAAGCGGCGCCATGACGAAGTTCGGAATGGCAATGCCAACCATGGCAACGCCCATCACGACAAAATCAACCGCGCTGTTTTGCCGGAGTGCCGCATAGGTGCCAAACCCGACCCCGAATATCAGGGCAAGGAAGATCGCCGACAGGCCAAGCTGCATCGAAGCCGGGGCCCCGGCCATGATCAGTTCGGCAACCGAGAAATCGCGAATTTTAATCGATGGTCCAAAATCCCCGCGCAGGATTTTGCCGATATAGATCGTGTATTGTTCAAGCAACGGCTTATCAAGGTCATAGGCGGCCTTGATGTTTTTTTCGATTTCCGGCGGCAGCGCACGTTCCTGATCGAACGGTCCGCCCGGTGCGATGCGCATCATGAAAAAGGCAACCGTGATCACGATGAACAGCGTCGGGATCGCGATCATCAGGCGCCGGATGGCGTAAGATAACATAATTCTCTCTCATCCCCATTGGGGGCCGGTGGAATGCCGCAGGCCCGTTAATCGGACCTGCGGCAAAGGTCTCCGGCGTTTACTCTTTGATGTCGAGCCAGCGGGTCAGGTGACGATCCGGGGCGTTATCGATCCAGCCTTCGATCTTCGGCGAGACGAGCTGTTTCGAGACATAATAGTAAATGGGGACGTAGGGCTGCTCTTCCATCATGATGGCTTCAGCCTGTTTCATCAGTTCGGCGCGCTTTTTAAGGTCGCCTTCCTTTTCGGCTTCAAGCATCAGTTCGTTGAAACGCGGATTGTCGAACGCGGCATAGTTCAGCGGGCCGGTCCGTTCTTCGCCGAGGAACAGGAAGTTCTGCGCGTCGTTGTAATCGGCAATCCAGCCCGCGCGGGCGATTTTAAAATTGCCGACTTTCAGATCGGCAGAGTGAATTTTGCCTTCGGTGTTAAACAGTTCGGCTTGAACGCCGATCTGTTTCCACATGTTCTGAACCGCAATCGCGATGCGCTTGTGGTTTTCCGATGTGTTGTAACGCAGGGTGAATTTAAGCGGATTATCCGGACCGTAACCTGCTTCGGCCAGAAGCTTTTTGGCTTCTTCGAGTTTTTCGTTATAGGGCAGGTCCTTCCACGAAATGTATGCTGGTTCGCCGTAATTGCCGGTCCCTGGCGGAACAAAGGAATAAGCCGGAAGTTCGCCGGTTTTCAGAACGGCATCGGTAATGGCTTCGCGGTTGATCGCCATCGACAATGCCTTGCGCACGCGAACGTCCTTGAACATGTCCTTGTCGGTGCGGATCGCATAATAATAGATGCCGGCATAGGGAACGATGCGCAAGCTGTCGGCGAGGTTGTCGCGCAGCCAGGAAATCTGTTCGGATGCGATGTCGCGTGCCACGTCAAGTTCGCCCGCGCGGAAACGGTTCTGCATCGCGGTGCGGTCTTCGTGGGTGTAATAAATCACCTCGTCGATCGGCACATTGGCGGCGTCATAAAATTTCGGGTTCTTTTCAAGCTTGGTATGAACGTTCGGCAGCCATTCCGTCAGTTTATACGCGCCGTTGACCACGAGATTTTCCGGCTTTACCCAGTCCTTGCCAAATTTGGCAACCGCATGCTGCGGGATCGGGAAGGCGGTCTGGTGGGTCAACTGCGCCAGGAAATAGGGGGCGGGTGCGGTCAGTTTGACCTGCAGGGTTTTGTCATCCAGTGCGGTGGCGGCGATTTTCGCGCCTTCCTTGCCACTATTAACAGCCTCGGCTCCTTCGATGATATAAAGCAGGGACGCATATTCGGCCCCGGTTGCCGGATCAAGTAGACGGTTCCAGCCCGCGATGAAATCCTGTGCCGTGACCGGAACACCGTCCGACCAGTTATGGTCACGAATTTTAAAGGTGTAAGTCATGCCGTCGTCGGAAACGGTCCAGCTTTCGGCCGCACCGGGTGCCGGCTCGCCATTCGGGCCATAGGTCAGAAGACCCAGAAACATATCATCCGAAATGCGGCTGGTCTGGATCGTCGAGATATAATGCGGGTCCATCGACTGCGGTTCGCCGTCATTGCCGACCCGCAGGACTTTTTCGGCCTGGGCATGGGTGGTGGACAGCATGGTCATGGAGCCGGCAAGCAATGCCGTCCCCAGCACAAACGCCCGCGAGGAATTAAGCAATCCCTTCGCGAGACCGTTTGCGGTCTTCGCGTGTTTTGACATGTGTAATGTCTCCCTCATCATTTTGCTTTGTTGTCGACGTACTCCCTGAAAGTACGTACGCAAAAATACTGAGACTGCCATGCGTGATCTGCAAGTCACGATTCCACAAACCTGAAATAATTGGTGGTTATTTGCCTAAAATTGGCAATTTTGCGATGGAATTTTGCACAAAATATGAAAATTGCCATCTATTATTCGGATGTCAAAGGCTTCAACCAGAGCCTGTAAAACCGTTTTATACGTAACGTCATGCATCGTGTCGCAGGCTGAACATTACATGCATGAAATGTGAAATAGTTCACATTCAAAGGGTTGGCAGCGAAAATTACTGATTACGAATCGGGCGATAGAGAGGATTGCGTATTTTTGCATCAAAATAGTCAAAAATCAGTATCTTGTCGCGAAAACAGTCGCTGAATATTTTCTGTTCTGGCGGGGTTCATCGTTTGCGGCAGGCATCTTGTATCGGACGTCTTCCGGCAATATGCCATTTCAGTGTCCCGCAATTTTCCGTTGTTAAATCGGCAACGTCGGGCTAGGCATTTTGCAACCCTGTCGGTAATTTCCTCCCCGTAGCCTATATCGTCTTGAATCACGGACGCATGAATGTTTGAACTACTCGATATTCTTTTTCTGATCGTTTCAGTTCTTGGAGCTGTACAGGCGATTTTCCTGATTGTCCTGCTGATGGATGAAGGAAAACGAGCATTCACGGCCAATCGATGGCTGATGGTGTTCGGATTTTCTGTCGGTATGAGTTTTATCGACGATACGTTCGACCCGATGATCAGTCCGCTGATGAACCTGTATCTTATACCGGTTTTTGCACCATTCTTTTTTGCCTTGATCCCGTCAATCTATCTGTATTTCCGAGAGATTTCCGGCGATCCGGCTCCACGGCCATATCGGCATTTTCTGGTGCTGCTGCCGGTTGCGGTGGCCATCGGGCTTATGGTCTACCTCAAACGTGCGCGCATGATCGCCGACGAGGGTAATATTCGTGATGTCGGTTTGCAGATTGAGTTCTCGGCAGCGGGGCTTGGCGATATGGTGTTGCTGGCCATTGTGATCCTGTTTTGTGTGCTGTTTGCTGTTTACATGACGGGCATCTGGCGACGTGCGCGGTGTTACCTGCAACAGGCCGACTGGCAGCTTCAGGCCGATAGCGAACGGCTGCGCCGATGGGTGGTGGAGCTTCTTGTCGGCATGACCGTGTTGTTTACCGTCTTTACCCTGACCAATCTGTTCGATCTGTTTGTGTCCCGGGCGGAGTGGTTGTCGCTTGGTGTCAAGGTGGGGTTTGTGCTTGTATTCTTCCGGATGTGCCAAGTGATTGCGCAGAACCCTGCGCTCTTTGTGCCGCCGGAAACCGAAGGCGACGTTTTTGACGATCTATCAGTGCGTCATGGGACGGCGCAAGGGCCTGATGACCAAGAGGCCCCGATGTCGCGTGCAATTGTAGACGTTTCCAATATAGAACGTATTCGCACCCGCCTTGAAAGGATTGTTGCAGATCGCGATATGATGCTTGATCCGCTTTTGACCATGCCGAAACTTGCCAATGCGGTCGGCGTGACACCCAACCAGCTTTCCTATGTCCTGAACCAGCATCTTGGCAAAAGCTTCTTTGATTTTGTCAATCAGGTCCGGACAAACGAGGCATCCCGCCTTCTGATCGAGGAGCCGGATCGTACGATCCTGGATATCGCAATCAGTGTCGGGTTCAATTCCAAATCGACTTTCAATCTTGCTTTCAAGAAAATCACTGGTAAAACGCCCAGTGCATACCGGGACGAGAAACTATTAAATACAAATACTTAATGCGTACGGATGCGCATTCGTACCTTTTGATAGCCTAAATCAGGTTCGAAGATACAGAGCCGGACGCCAGAAAAAGGGCTGCACGGCATTGTCAGATCACCAAAACTGATACAAGGGTGATCGGACAAAATGAGTTTTTATAGAATTTCAAATCTGGTCGGGAACGGTTTGATCCTGTTGGGGGCCGGATTATGTGCAAGCGCGCTTCTGCTTTTTATCAGCACCTCGGCCAATGCGCAGCAAGGTACAAGGGACATC
>CBIHMD010000230.1:0-5179 GCA_966210655.1 uncultured Thalassospira sp. | reverse complement strand
CCGCAAGCACATCACCCGATCCGGCCGTTGCCAGCCACGGCGCATCAATCGCATTGATTGCTGCCCGGCCATCGGGTGCGGCAATTACCGTATCCGCCCCTTTGATCAGGACAGTTGCCCCGCTTCGCTTGGCAGCGGCACGCGCACGACTTAGCTTATCGCCTTCGATATCAGGAAACAGACGAGCAAATTCTCCTTCGTGCGGCGTCAGGACCGTGGGCCCCTGAATGGCGAAAAACAACGTACTTGGTTGTTCGGCAAAGCTTGTCAGCGCATCGGCATCCAGAACCGTGCACCGACAATAATGCAGCAGCGGAATGATACGACTGCATGTTTCATCCCCGACACCAAATCCCGGCCCGATGATCAGCGCATTGTGGCGGCAATCCTTTAAAAGGTCGTCCAGACTGGCAATCGAGGCCGTCATGATGCCCGGGCTGTCAGCCGCATAGACCGGAAGCGCTGAAGGGTCAGCAACAACCGTAAGCAACCCTGCCCCGGCGCGCCGCGCCGCACGTGCTACCAGTCGCCCTGCCCCGGTCATGGATGCACCACCCACCACCAGCAGATGACCACGATGATATTTGTGTCCGTCAACGCCCGGCCAGTGTATTCCCGCCCGCCAGATACCGGGCTCATTCCGCATCAAAGACGGGCGAATATCGCGGATGGTCTGATCGGTTATACCGATATCACGCACAATTACCTGCCCGCACAAAACGCGACCGGGCAATAAATAATGCCCCGGTTTTGGACGACAGAATGTCACGGTCACATCCGCCTTGATCGATACACCGCGCACTTCACCGCCGTTACCATCAACACCACTTGGCACATCAACGGCGATAACCGGCACGCTACAGGCATTTACGGCACAAACCAGTTCGGCAAGTTCACCTTCGATTGATCGGGCGAGCCCGGCGCCAAACAGGCAATCAACAATCAGGTCAGCCCCGACCAGCAATGCGGGCGAAAGCCTCTCGACCGCACCGTCCCAACGCCCGGCATTCAATGCGGCATCGCCGGTAAGCTTTTCAGCTTCACACAGTAATCCTAACCGCACCGACCAACCGGCATGACGCAGCAGACGGGCAACAACAAATCCGTCGCCACCGTTATTGCCCGGACCACATAGCACCGCTACGGAACGCGGCGTCCAGCGCGAGACGATTTCTGCAACAACGGCCGCCCCGGCATTTTCCATCAGAACATCGCCAGTCGTTCCAGCATCGATGGTTTTGCGGTCGGCTTCGTACATCTGTTCGGCGGTCAGGATTTCGAACATTTTCACCTGTCACATTCGGTACTTTGGGGTAGTTGTCCGATCATCCGGAAATCGAACAGACACCGGTAGCTATTTGTTTTCCCGATCAGTATATTGCAAACGCAATCGCGAGTCAGAGACTAACGCGTACTTAACGATCTGCAACGAGGCTTTTCCGGCATGCATGTTGTCGTGATGGGCGCTGGAGTCATCGGGACGACGGCGGCCTGGTATCTTTTGGAAAACGGCCATCAGGTTACGGTCATCGACCGACAGCACGCCGCCGGACAGGAAACAAGCTTTGCCAATGGCGGCCAGATTTCCGCCTGCCACGCGACACCGTGGGCGAACGAACATACTCCGGCACAAATTCTGAAATGGCTTGGCCGCGAAGAAGCGCCGTTTCTGTTCCGGATGCGTTGGGACCCGCAATTGTTTTCATGGGGCCTGCGTTTCCTGCGCAACTGCACTGACAAACGGGCCCGCGAGAACCTTGAAAAGGCATTGCGCGTCGCGACATACAGCCGCGCCTGCCTGAAAGACCTGCGCAGTACTCTTGGCCTTGAATATGATCACCTTGAACAGGGTATTCTTCACGTCTGCCGCAACGAGAACGAGCTGGCAACGGTTGAAAAGGCAACACGCCAGATGCAGGAGTTCGGCCTGAACCGCCATATGGTCAGTGCCGAGGAATGCCTTGAAATCGAACCGGCATTGCGCGACAGCAATGCCAAAATCATCGGCGGCAGTTTTACGCCCGACGATGAAAGCGGCGATGCACGCAAATTTACCGAACTTCTAGCGGACCGGTGCCGTCAACGGGGTGCAGTATTCAAACTCGACACCATCATCACCGGACTGAAACAGGAACAGGGCCGCATTACCGCCGTCGTCACGGATCAGGGCGATATTTCCGGTGATCGCTATCTTATGTGTCTTGGCAGTTACAGTCCGCTTCTTTTAAAGCCGCTTGGCATCCATTTGCCAGTTTACCCATGCAAGGGATATTCGATCAGCATTGATACCACGGGATATAACGGCGCACCGCAGGTGGCCCTGATCGACGACAGTGTAAAGATGGTCTATTCGCGGCTTGGAAACCGGCTTCGGGCCGCGGGGACAGCGGAACTCGACGGCTACAATCTCAGAATGTCGGAACGACGCCAAAAGATGATTGCCGATAAGGCATTCGAATTGTTTCCAAATTCCGGTGATCGTTCGACAATCGAGTTCTGGTCGGGACTTCGTCCCGTAACCCCGGATTCTGCCCCTGTTATTAGTGATACCAAATATGATAATCTGTATCTTAATACGGGGCACGGGACATTGGGGTGGACCATGAGTTGTGGTTCTGGAAAGGCGGTTGCCGATCTGATCGACGGTCGCACACCTGACATCTCGCTTCTCGGACTGGGCATCGACCGTTTTTAAACGATTGATTACTGGATAACGATGGGACCAGGGGCCGACATGACCACAGACTCCCTTATTGACGCGGAAACCGCGCCATTGGCAGATCAGGTTGTACTGAATGCTTTGCCCTACGCCGCTGTGATTTGCGACCGTAGCGGCAAGGTTTTGCAGTGTAACGACGCCATGGCGAAATTGATCAATGTTGCACGTGACCGGATGATCGGGCGCAAGGCAGGTTTTCTGTCACCCGGACTTCTGAATGACATTGATGATGTGTTTGCATCGGGCCGAACCTGGCGCGGGGATATCGTGCTGGTCAATGCCAGCAATGACAGTCATGTCTGCGATCTGTCCATCGCACCGCTTGAATATTTCCGCGACAACGAAACACGCACCGCCGTCCTGATGACGCTTCTGGAAAATGACCGGCAGCAACAGGCAGAACGCACCTTGATGGAACAGAATCGCGACCGGTCAGATGCCAATGCATCGAAATCCGACTTCATTGCCAATATGGGGCATGAATTGCGCACCCCGCTTAACGCCATCATCGGCAATTCCGAATTGATCGCCGAAGGCGTGCTGGGCGAGCTTTCCGAAAGTTATCGCGATTGCGGACGAGACGTTCACGAGGCCGGAACCCACCTTCTGGAACTCGTGAACAATGTTCTTGATGTTTCCAAACTGTCAAACGGTTCGATGGCGCTGCAACTGGCCGAGGATGACATCGGTTCCGTGACGCAGGAAGCAGCAAAGCTTGTCCGCGACGACATCAAAAAGCGGCATCACAAACTGACTCTGAATTTGCCGGAAAAACCGCTGGTGATGCCATGCGACCGGCTGAAGCTGAAACAAATCCTGATCAATATCCTGAGCAACGCAGCCAAGTTCACTCCGGACAAGGGTCAGATTTCGCTGACATTAACGGTATTGGATCATGAAATCTGCTTTGCCGTGCAGGATAATGGTGTCGGCATGAGCCCGAATGACATTCCCCGCGCCCTTGCCCGGTTCTCGCAATTGCATCCTTCGGGGGTCAAGGAAAGTGCCGGCACAGGTCTTGGCCTACCACTGGCGAAGCTTCTGGTCGAGTTGCATGGCGGACGGCTGAGCATCGAAAGCGATCTTGGCAAAGGCACGACGGTTCGGATCACGCTGCCCCGCGTTTAGGTTTTATAGTGTAAGAACATAAAGGCCCGGCAGCATCCTGCCGGGCTTTCTGTGTTAACGGGCTGCGGATTGGTTCATCTGGTCATGACGCTGCCGGATTTCCTGCGGCCAGCGGCTTTTGATATAAGACAGCGACGCAATGATTTCCTCGTCGGTCAAAACGTCCTCGAACCCAGGCATTGCCGACTGATAGCCCTCGCCGATCATTTTTGCCGGACCGTATTTGGTCAGTGCGAACAGCACTTCATCGGGATGATGCCATGTATGGCCGGTTTCATCATGGGGCGGCGCAGGCAGCAAACCATCGTCGTTCCGTTCGCGCCAGTTTGCTTCGCCCTTGAGATCGCGGCCATGGCAGGATGCACAATTGGCATCATAGATCTTCTTGCCTGTTGCAACCAGTTGCAGATCACCGGGTTGCAATCGCACCAGCGTGCTGTCATCCGTTTTTCCGGTTCCATAAATGATCCCGGCGATTACCACGATTGTAGACACAGCACCGCCGATGGCGAAAACAGATTTCTTTTTCACCGAACTTTTTCCTTCTTTCATGCGAAACAGGCTATCCCGCCAGATCGTTGATAATGGGACAATGAGGACGGTGATCGCCTTGGCATGCGTCAACCAGATGCGCCAATGTCTTTTGCAGGCTTTGCAGTTCCGCGATCTTGCGTTCAATCTCGATCAGATGCGTTCTGGCAATCTGTTTCACATCCGCCGAAGCTCGATTGCGATCCTCGTAAAGTGACAGCAAAACCCGGCAATCTTCGACGGAAAAGCCAAGACCACGGGCACGTTGCAGAAAACGCAGTTTGTGCAGGTCATCGTCGCTGTAATCGCGATATCCGTTTTCCAGACGGCCCGGTTTTATCAGACCAATATCTTCGTAATAACGAATGGTTTTTGCCGGAAGTCCGCTATCGCGTGATGCATCGGAAATGTTCATGATTATTCTCCGCGTACTTTCCATCGGCGCAGCAACAACGAATTGCTGACAACCGAGACCGAGCTTAGCGCCATCGCAGCCCCTGCAATCGCCGGGCTGAGGATACCAAACGCCGCCAAAGGAACGCCGATTACGTTATAGGCAAACGCCCAGAACAGGTTTTGTGCGATCTTGCGTCGTGTCGCGATCGATACATCAATCGCACCGGCGACAAGTGCCGGATCGGATCGCATCAGGGTGATACCCGCCGTTTCCATCGCAACATCGGTCCCGCCACCCATGGCAATGCCGACATCGGCCGCCGCCAAGGCGGGTGCATCATTGAGGCCGTCACCGACCATCGCGACGTGGCGACCGTGTTTGCGAAGTTTTTCGACTTCGCGCGC
>CBIHMD010000229.1:0-5183 GCA_966210655.1 uncultured Thalassospira sp. | reverse complement strand
ACCCTGCCGCCCCAAACAAAGGCTTTCCCGTGCCAGATACCTCGCCCCATGCGCCCCACGCACCCAAGTCCCCAAAACCCAACTTGCCCCCTGATCGGGAAAAGTTCGGCAAAATGCCGCATCTTCTGCAATGGGGATTGCTGATTGGTGTTTCGCTTGTGCTGTCCGTGATCCTGCATGATGCGGATATCCCGGCCGCCCTTTTGCTCGGTCCGATGATTGTCGGCATTGTCATGGGCACCAATGGCGCCACCATCGCCATGCCAAAGCCGATCTATCTTGGCGCGCAATCGGTGCTTGGCTGCATGGTTGGCGGGTCGATGACCGCCGGGATCATCACATCCTTCATGCATGACTGGCCGCTGGTTCTGGGCGTTACGGCACTGACATTGATCGCCAGCAGCTTTTTGGGCTGGATATTGTGCATCAAGCAGGTCCTGCCGGGAACGGCAGGCATCTGGGGATCATCGCCGGGTGCCGCATCCGCCATGGTCATCATGGCCGAGGCCTTTGGCGCCGATGCCAGACTAGTGGCCTTCATGCAATATGTCCGGGTGGTGATTGTGGTTGCCGTGGCATCAAGTGTCGCCAATTTCTGGGTCGATCCGGCATTGGCGGCGGCCAATCCGCATCAATGGTTTAGCCCGTTTGATATCGGCGATTTCGGCATCACAGTGGCAATTGCCGTCATCCTGTGCATTGTCGGGGCAAAGTCACGTTTGCCATCGGGGCCGCTTCTGGTACCGATGATCGTCGTCATGGTGGTAAGCATCACCGGTATGGTCGATATCGTCCTGCCCGAATGGTTTCTTGGCCTGACCTATGAGGTGATCGGTTGGATGATCGGGTTGAAATTCACGCCTGCAGTTTTACGTCACGCGGCGTACGCCCTGCCGAAAATCCTGATTTCGATTTTCGTTCTGATCGGTTTTTGTGCCGGAATATCGGTTTTGCTGGTGATTTTCATGGATGTCGATCCACTGACCGCCTATCTCGCCACCAGCCCCGGCGGGCTTGACTCAGTTGCCATCATCGCGGCCAGCACCAATGTCGACCTGTCCTTCATTCTGGTGCTACAGGCAACGCGCTTTTTCATGGTGCTGTTGTTTGGTCCACCATTGGCCCGCATGGTGGCAAAGCGCACATCGAAATTCCCCGACAGGATAGTCTAACCCTCACATCGCAAGGATCTGACCAACAAAGCCCTCGACCCGATGACTGAGTTCCGATCCCTGCGTTTCAAGGTTCCGCGCGGCATCGGAAAGTTCGCCCGCGACCTGCCCGTTATGGGAAATTGCTTCTGCAATATCGGTAACACTGGCACCAACCACACGTGCCTGTTTCAACGCATCAAGCGCATCCCCCGCAACAGTACGGCAAATTTCAACCTGCCCACCGGTTTGATCCGCGGTGATTTCAGCGCGTGCCTGCAAGTCGCCCATTGCATCCGAAATTAGGTCGATCTCCGTCCCGGCCTTTGAAATCGCCCCGGTAACACCATCCATCCACTGCGCGATTTCGGCGGTTGCCGCTTCGGACTGCCCTGCCAACGCCTTGACTTCCTTGGCAACAATGGCAAATCCTTTACCAGCTTCGCCAACGCGTGCCGCCTCGATCGAGGCATTCAGCCCCAGCAATTTGATCTGGCTGGCGATGGCCGAAATCGTTGACAGCATCTTGCCCGCATCGGCTGCACGCACCTGTAATTTGGCAAATTCATCGCGCATGTCACGTGCCTGCGCTCCCAATGCACGGGTGGTTTCCACATTCGCCCCGGCATCATCGCCAATCGTGGTCAATGCGGCCTGAAGCGCATCCATCTGCCCGGCGACATTTTCAATCCGGGAAAGGGCGGCATGGGCCGCCTGATCAATCCCCTTGCTGCATTCGTCCGTCCGCCGGTTGCTATCGCCCAGCACATCAAGCGCACTGCGCATCTGGCTAACCGCGGCACCAAGCATCCCGACCGTGCCCTGCACCCGACTTTCAAAATTCGATGCCAGTTTTTCGCGCGCGGCATGGGCCGCATCACGTTCAAGCACGCGTGCGACCTGCCCGCCGACAAAGCCAAGCAGTTCAAGCATCTCGTCATCAAGACGGGCGATATCGCGACTGAAAAATTCGATGACGGCAACCACTTTACCGGCCATTCTGACCGGCAGCGCAAAACAGCCCTGCAACCCGTTCCGGGCGGCCCCGCTGGCGCGCAGGAAGCCGTCCTTTGCTGTAACGTTTTCGATGCAGACAGGTTCCCCCGTCTTTGCCACCGACCCGATCAGGCCCTGCCCGATATTGAAAACAGTTTCCTCGGACTGCGACCGAAAATCTGCCAGATCGCCCGGCGATACGCCCTGCCCGATGGACCAGACACCTGCCGAAGACAATGTATTGTTTTCACGCCGCAGATAGGCATGCCCGACAGGCCAGTGGCAATAATCGCAGACCGCATCAAGGATACCAGCAATCGCCGCATCTCTTTGCCGTGCTTCATCGGCAATCGTCCCAACCGTGCGCAATAGACGTAAAATATCGCCAAGACCTGCCTCGCGGCCCTGTTTTGAACGGATATCATCATCGGGGGAAACGGAACGCATGAAACCGGCAAACATTGAAATTCTCCGAGGCATGGGACATCTGAAATCGACCGGGCGTAACGCCATCCGGTCGCACGATTGTCTTACAAGCCTCGTTGCCTGCCGATTGTTGCTGACTGCGCCTTTGCAATCACGAATATGATGCTAACGTGATTTTGCACCTGCGAAAAGAATTTTCTATCCGCATCGGCAGAACTGCGCATCCCAAAGAAAAAGGCACCGGCAGCAGGAATGAATTATCCCGCCACCAGCGCCCTGAAACATCTCATTGGCAACAAGGGTCTAACGCAAAACCTTGCGGAAAACACCCGATGCGACCATCACACCGAAAATCACCAATCCCACCGCAATCGCCAGCGCAAAGTTGCCTTCCTCGCCAAGCAGGAACACACCGCCAAGGGCGGTCAATGCCGGGGTCATCGCGCCAAAGGCCGAGGCACCGGTTGACCCGATATGACGCACCGCAAGCCCATAGGTCACCACCGCAACGCATCCCGCCAGCAGGCCCTGTGTGACGAGCAGCAGCAACACATCATCCATGGGGGCATCAGGGATGTGTGTTCCCGTAAACAGGGCCACCACCGCCATGATCACAAACGACCAGAACCCGACAAATGCCGCGGCTTCCAGCGCGCCAAGGCCGCTTTGACGCATTGCATGGGTATAACACGCCCACATAAATGCCCCGGCCGATACAAGCCCATACCCATAAAGGATCGTGTCGCCGGTCGAATGGCCGGGTTTAAGCACCGCCAACAGGACGATACCGGTAATTACCGTGGCATAACCCGCCAGCCGGACCCAGCCCGGCCGTTCGCCAAACATCGCAACCGCAATCAGAACTGCCCAGACCGCCATCACACCGGGCAGCAAAATGCCAACATGACTTGCCGGAACATATTGCAGGGCACTGGCGACCAGAAGCGTATAAAACGCGCCTGATCCCACCAGCATGATCAGGCCATTGGCAATCGAAAGCCCCTTGGGCCAGATCCCGCGTTTGAGCCAGATCGGGGCAAGCAAGACAAACGGCACGACAAAGCGCAAAAGCCCGATATCGACCGCAGTAAAATCGGATGTCATGGCATAGCGCGTGACAATCAGCCACGCCGCCCAGATCGCCACCGTCGCCAGGGCCGATGTCACACCGACCAGACGGCTTTCCGTTGCCGACGAAACAGCAACAGCAGAAGTTCGAGACATATCAGCATTCCCGATAAAGGGTTGATTTTGCGAAAATCAGACCACGCAGTCACGATCAAGGCAAGAATTTTGACTGTGGGTCAGCTATGCAAAACCGACCACGAACGAAAACAGGGCAGCACGGATTGCCGCACTGCCCTGTTTCAAATCAGCAATATCGAAATCAGATGCCAAATTCGGCAAAGAAATCATTGCCCTTGTCATCGATTACGATGAAGGCCGGGAAATCTTCGACCTCGATCTTCCAGACGGCTTCCATGCCCAGTTCCGGATATTCAAGGACTTCGACCTTCTTGATGCAATCCTGCGCAAGGCGCGCGGCCGGACCACCAATGGAACCAAGATAGAACCCGCCGTGGTTTTTACACGCATCCTTGACCTGTTTCGAACGGTTGCCCTTGGCAAGCATCACGAATGATCCGCCTGCGGCCTGGAACTGTTCGACATAGGCATCCATGCGTCCCGCCGTGGTCGGGCCGAACGAACCGGACGGCATGCCTTCGGGCGTTTTTGCCGGGCCTGCATAATAAACCGGGTGGTTTTTCATGTAATCGGGCATGCCTTCGCCGGCATCAAGACGTTCCTTGATTTTGGCGTGCGCAATATCACGCGCCACGATCACGGTCCCGGTCAGCGCCAGACGCGTCTTGACAGAATACCCGGAAAGCTGTTTGCGGATTTCATCCATCGGACGGTTCAGGTCAACTTTGACCACATTGTCATCAAGATGTTCGTCCGACACTTCCGGAAGGTATTTTGCCGGGTTGTGTTCAAGGTCCTCGATGAAAATGCCGTCCTTGGTGATCTTGCCCAGAACCTGACGGTCGGCCGAGCACGAAACGCCAATGGCCACGGGGCAGCTTGCCCCGTGACGCGGCAGGCGGACAACACGCACATCGTGGCAGAAATACTTGCCGCCAAATTGTGCGCCAATGCCCATCTCGCGCGTCATCTCAAGGACCTTCTGTTCCCATTCAAGATCGCGATAGGCCTGACCATGCACCCCGCCTTCGGTTGGCAGGTTATCGTAATAACGTGCCGATGCCATTTTAACGGTCTTAAGGGCCGCCTCGGCCGATGTTCCGCCAATCACGATGGCAAGATGGTAGGGCGGACAGGCAGAGGTACCCAGCGTTCTGATTTTCTCATCCAGGAACTTGCGCAGGCTTTCGGGGTTCAGAAGCGCCTTGGTCTGCTGGTACAAAAACGTCTTATTGGCCGAACCGCCGCCCTTTGCCATGAACATGAATTTGTATTCATTGCCCGGCGTCGCATACAGATCGATCTGGGCCGGAAGGTTCGAACCGGTGTTCTTTTCTTCGAACATATTGACCGGCGACACCTGCGAATAACGCAGGTTATGTTCCTGATAGGCGCGCCAAATAC
>CBIHMD010000228.1:0-5191 GCA_966210655.1 uncultured Thalassospira sp. | reverse complement strand
CGCCTCATATTCGGTTTCAATCCGTTCATCGCGGACAATCTGACCATCGGCATCGATAATCCGCACCCAGCCGGTCGGCGACAGATGGGTTTCATCAACCACATCCTGATGCACACGGTTTGACGCAAAGACTTCATGACGGGTTTCAACCCCGTCTGATCCGCGCAGGATCACATCATAGGTGCAATCACAACGATCCGTAATATCCGCCGCCTCGAACGTTATCAAGGCTGGCGCAACCAGGGCCGCCAAGGGATAGGTTTCAAGCAGGAAACGATTATCCGCCGCATTTTCATGACGCGGATAACGCACCGTGATATCGGCAATGCCTGATTTTGCCAGATCAATATCTTCAAGAAAGAAATGCAAAAGCGGCTTATAGGCACTGCGAATGCGCGCCTTGATCCCCTGCTGGGCCAACTTTGCCTCGGCCGCAGCACGGGTTTGGGAATCGTTAAACAGCCATGCCTCGATAAGCTGCCCGGGGCGGGCGGACTTGACGATTTCATCAATCAGGTTTGGAAGGGTCGGCGCAAAGGTGGTGGCGAAAATCTGTGTCATTTGGACGTCCTGCCTGTGGGGTCAAGGCTATCGCGCAGCCAGTCGCCCAGAAGGTTCAGGCCAAGCACGGTCAGAAGAATGGCAAGCCCGGGGAAAACCGATACCCACCAGGCATTCTGCAAATAGGTCCGCCCATCCGCCAGCATCCCGCCCCAGCTTGGGATCAGGGGATCAACCCCCAGCCCAAGGAAGGTCAGGCTGCTTTCAAGCAGAATGTTGGTCGCAACATTAAGCGTCATCAGAACGATAACCGGCCCGATCAGGTTGGGCAGAAGATGACGGAACAGGATATGAATATCGCGCACGCCAATCGCCTTGGCCGACTGGATGAATTCCCGATCCCGTAGTGACAGAACCGATCCCCGCACCAGACGGGCATATTGCACCCATTGCGCAATGATCAGCAGAATGATCATGTTGGTCAGCCCACCGCCGATAATCGCGATAAAGGTGATCGCCAGCAAAATGAACGGCAATGCAAGCTGCACATCGGCAAAGCGCATCACGATCATGTCCCAGAAACCGCGATAATATCCCGATATCAGGCCCATGATCACGCCAATGACAACCGCCCCGGCAACGGAAAGCAACCCAACCTGAAGCGATATTTTACCCCCCGAGACCACACGTGCCAACACATCACGCCCCAGCGGATCGGTGCCAAAAATATGATCGGCATTGGTAAACGGCGCGATCAGGCGGGCCGAAAGATCAATCTTGTCCGCCCCGCCGGGAAACAGCAGATCGGAAAACACGACCAGAAAACAGATGCCACCGGTCAGAACAGCACCCAGAACGAATTCAAGATTTTTAAAGCGCGCAAACCGCGCCTTGGTTGCAGTGGTCGCCATGGGGTTACTCCGTCCGGATACGTGGATCAATCAGGCCATAGGCAATGTCGACAAGCAGGTTCACCCCGACAATCATGATCGACAGAACCGTAATCACGGCCTGTAAAACCGGATAATCACGTGCACCAACCGCCTCGAATGCCAGCGTGCCCATTCCCGGCCAGTTAAACACCAGCTCAACGACGACAATCCCGCCCAGAAGGTTGCCAAACTGCAAACCGAAATAGGTCACAAGCGGGATCGCACAGTTGCGAAGCGCGTGTTTATAAAGAACGACCTTCTCGCTAAGCCCCTTGGCACGCGCGACCATGATGTATTGCGACTGAAGGGTTTCCAGCATCGAGGTCCGCACAAGCCGCACATTGGTTGCGGTCAGGATCACCCCCATGGTGATCGCCGGCATGATGAAGTTTTCAATACCCGTCATGCCACTTGGCGGCAGAAGCCGGAAAGTAATCGACAGCAACAGCACCAGCATGATCGCCAGCCAGAAATTCGGGAATGACAGGCCAACCAGCGATAGGATGCGAATGACCTGATCGGGCCATTTGCCACGCGAAATAGCCGCCTTGATCCCCAACGGGATCGAAATCACGATGGATACAAACATCGATGCAAACGCCAGCATCAGGGTCGCTGGCAACGCATTGCCAATCAGGGTGGAAACCTGCGTTCCTCCAAGGAAGGACCGACCGAAATCAAGGCTGAAAAGCCCCAGCATGAAATCGGCATACTGAACAAAAAATGGCTGGTTCAAACCAAGAGATTCACGAATACGTGCAAGGTCTTCCTCGGTGATGCTGCCTGCCCCCTGGCTTAGCATCAGCGCCGGGTCACCCGTCAAACGGATGGCAAAGGAGACAATCAATGTCACCGCGACGACCACGAAAATCGCCTGCAAAAGGCGTTTGATCAGAAAACCAGCCAAAACACTTGTCCTTTAAAGAAATAGGCATGAAAGCCGCCCGGCATCTGTCCGGGCGGCTTTCGTTTCACATCAGTCGACAGTCACTTCCGTCAGGCGCAGACGGCTGTCGGGAACCGGGGTGAAATTCTTGACGCGCTTGGAAACCCCAAAGATCGCATTAAGGTTATAAAGCGGCATTTCCAGCGCACGATCAGCGGTGTAATGCGCAATCGACTGGAGGATTTCTTCACGTTTGGCACGATCGGTAATCGCACGCTGGGATTCCAGCAGCTTGTCGAGTTCCGGATCGCTATCATACGGGTTCCACTTTTCGCCCGTGTGATACATGAAGTAAGCGGTGTTATCATAATCAAGCGTCCAGCCGCCCCAAGACTGCTGGAACATCGCACCGGTTTTACCCGCCGGAATGATGTCATTAAGCAGAACGTTGGTTTCATACGGCTTGATCGTCGCATTCAGGCCAATCACCTGAAGGTAGCTGGCAACGGCCTGGGCAACTTCGTTAAAGGTTGCGTCATTGCCGCGAATGTCGATCTGGATTTTCGTGCCCGGTGCAACACCGGCTTCTTTCAGAAGCGCCTGTGCCTTGGCCGGATCATACGGCAACGGTTTCATCGACGGGTCATTGCCAAACGACAATTCACCCTGGAAACTTGCAATCGGGGCTGCCTGACCACCAAGGATCGAGTCAATGATCGCCTGACGATCCACACCGTAAATCATCGCCTTACGGACTTTTTCATCCGCCGTGATGCCATTGCCGGTGTTAAAGCGAAGCGCATAAACCGTCGGGCTTACGGTGGTGACGATATCGATATTTTCGGCTTCCTGAATGGTCGGGATCATGCCAATTGGAATGGTCGGCGGGATGACAAGGTCAACGTTCCCGGCCTGAAGTTCCGCAACCGCGGTCGACGGTTCACTGATGAAACGATACTTGATGGTCGAAAGTTTCGGCGCACCGCCCCAATGATCGGCATAGGCTTCAAGCGTCAGACCAACTTTCGGCTCATAGGAAACCATTTTGAACGGACCGGTGCCGATCGGATGGGCGTTGAAGTAATCTTCGCCTTTTTCCGCGATATATTTCGGCGGAACAATCATCGCACCATAACCGGCAAGCTTGGTCAGAAGCACCGGATCCGGCTGGGTCAGATGCATATCGACGGTGTTTTCGTCGATGACTTCGACCGATTTGATCGCGGCATAGTTTGACCGCTGCGGCCCTTTTTTGCCTTCATCACCCATCAGGCGATCAAAGGTGAATTTGACCGCTTCGGCATTGAACGGTTCGCCATTCTGGAAGGTCACGCCTTCACGCAAATGGAAACGGATGCGCGTACCGCCATCAAATTCTTCCCAGGACGACGCAAGCCCCGGAACCAGTTTGGCATCCGGCCCGCGATAGGTCAGACCGTCATAAATGTTGGTCGCAACCGACGACCAGTTGACCAGAAACGTATCGACCGGGTCCCAGCTACCGGGGTCCTGTGGCGATGAAATGGTCAAGGTGCCTTCGGCATATGCCGGCGCAGTTGCCATCAGGCCGCCCGCAAAGGCAAGAGCCATCAGCGCACTGCGCATTCCCTGTTTTTTCGTCATGTTATTTTTTCTCCGTTGTTGGTGGCTTGGCGCGAGGGGAGACAAGGCTTGCAACCCAAAGGGTCGCTTAACGTGCGTCGGCCACAAAGTGACCGGGCGCAATTTCACGATGGGCAAGAATGGCAGGCTCATCACCGACCCGACGGATCGGGCTGGGGATTTCGCCATCCATCAGAATATGGTTCCGCACGATTGTGGGGTCGGCAATCGGCACGGCACTCAGAAGTCGCTGGGTATAAGGATGTGCCGGCGTTTCAAGAACCTGCCGGCGCGACCCGAGTTCGGCAACCAGGCCAAGGTCAAGCACGGCGACCCGGTGGCTCATTTTTTCGACCACCGCCATGTCATGACTGATGAACAGATACGCCAGCCCGTGTTCTTCCTGAAGCTCCATGAACAGATTGATGATCTGCGCCTGGATCGACACATCAAGCGCCGAAAGCGCTTCATCGGCGATGATCAGTTTGGGATTGGATGCCAACGCACGCGCAATACAGATACGCTGGCGCTGACCGCCGGAAAATTCATGCGGGTAACGATTGGCATGTGCCGATGTCAGGCCGACCCGTTCCATCAACTGGTCAACCCGCACTGAAATCTGCTTTTCGCCCTCAATCAGGCGATGTGTGCGGATCGGCTCGGCAATCGAAAATCCGATTTTCTTGCGCGGATCAAGGGACGCAAACGGATCCTGAAAGATATACTGGATTTCCTGACGCAGGCGCTGCTGTTCGCCTTTACCCATTGCACTAAATGCGCGGCCTTCGAAACTGATATTGCCCGCCGTTGCCTTCTGCAATTGCTGGATCGTGCGGCCGATGGTCGATTTGCCCGATCCGGACTCTCCGACAAGGGCAAGCGTCTCGCCACGATAAATATCAAAACTGACATTCTCGACCGCATGCACCCGGTGGGACACCCCGCCAAACAGGCCCTTTTTGATGTCAAAGCGCGTCACCAGATCACGTACCGACAATAACGGGGCCTCGTCGTAACGTGCGGTATTCTGGATATGCTCCGTCCCGACCAGACGCGGCGTATCGCCATCCATCATCGTCACCGGGAACCGTTTGGGGAATGCTTCGCCCGTCATGCTGCCCAGTTTGGGCACCGCGGACAACAGGGTCTGGGTATAGGGATGGGCCGGATTGGCAAAAATATCGGCTACCGTGCCTTCTTCGACCTTTTTGCCCTTCCACATGACTACAACATCATCGGCAACCTCGGCAACAACCCCCATGTCATGGGT
>CBIHMD010000227.1:0-5195 GCA_966210655.1 uncultured Thalassospira sp. | reverse complement strand
TTAATATCCTGTGTCAGAAGGAGGGCCTTTTCGACGTAACCCTTCTGCGTTTCTGCCGCTAGCGCATCAAGCCCGACATCGGATAGCAGGCAAAGCCCCGCGCGGGATGCCGGTGTGTCCCCGGCCATCGTGACAAACGGAATGCCGTGCCAGATCATATCGAAATAGTGTGCGATATCGATCATCGGGAAGGGGGCCAACCCGATATCGATCCGGGCGTAAAGATCGGGTTTGTCTTCGGGACTGACCGCACCAACCAGATTGACGCGATCCGAGTGCAGCCCGGCCTGCCTCAGCCGATCCAGCATCGTCTTTCTGGCAAAGGCGTCGCCTAGAACATCATCCTGAATGACAAGACGGCTGCCCTTGATCTTGTTTAAAACACGCGCAAAGCAGTTCAGGCTGGCGTCGCTGATGTTTGATAATTGGTCAAAGCAGCCAAAGGTCACTACCTCGTCAATTGCCGCCGGAAGGAGGCTTAGCGGAGCGGCATCATCGGCACCGGCATAGGCGAAGGGGCCTGATCCCAGATGCTGCACATTTTCGCAAAACAGCTTGTTTTCGGCAGGTTTGGCCGGGACCGCACGATGATGGACAAGGATGTAATCCATCTGGCTGATGCCGGTTGTCAGCGGTGCGATGCTGGCCTGAACCGGGGCGGCACGATGGGCAAAAACCGTGATCGGCTGATCCGTCACCGGGCCGGTCAGATCAATCAGGATATCAACGCGGTCCTTGCGGATACGTTCAGTAATCTGAAGCGGGTTTTGGCCGTAAACCTCGCGCCAGCCATCGGCCATGACCTGCCATGAACGGGTGGTTTGGTCCGGACGCGGGGTGGCCGAATACAGAAACAGTTCGACCTCGTTGCGGTTAAGGTGCCGGGCGACACCTGACAGCAGGGCGAAGGAAGCATGTTCGCAAAAATGCGGTGACAGCCATCCGATGCGAAGCCGTTTATCGATCTGTTTGCTGTTGGTGAATTTCGGTTCGGGCAAGGCTGGCATGTGGCTGCGTGCCCATTGGCGGGCTTGTTTAAGATATTCGACCCCGCCGATATCGGGCAGTTTTGCAACGGCGGCCAGAAGGGCCGTATGGGCATCCGCATTCGCCGGGTGTTTTTCCACAAGCAGAGTCAGTTCGGCAATCGCGCTTGCGATATCGCCGCATCGCAATTCGATATCGGCAATTTCAAGATCGATTTCGATCCGGCCCTTGGCAAGGCGCTTGGCGGTTTTAAGGATCGCGATCGCCTTGGCATAATCGCCCTGTGCCGAGAGCGCACGACCCAAGCCGTGCAGGGCAGGGACATTGCGGGAATCGATGCTAAGCGCGCGCTGATAAAGGTTTTGCGCCATACCCGGATAGCCAAGCCGCAGCGAAACATCGCCGACACGGCAAATCATATCGGGAGTGATCCCTGCGGCCTCGGCTGCGCGGTCAAGGGATGCGAGTGCGGCTTCTTCCTGCCCCAGACCATGCAGTGCGTCGCCAAATAGTAAAAGCCCATCAAAGTGATCGGGTTTCAGACCCAGCAACCGGCCCAGAAGGTCCACCGTCTGGCCGATATGGCCGCGCGGCATTTCAAGGCGTGCGAGATGATAAAGGGCGGTCGGGAAATCGCCGTGATAACTGATCGCCTGCCGAAATTCGTCAATCGCCCTGTCGATCTGCCCGGTATGTTCCAGTGCGATGGCAAAATTGCATCGCACAGCCGGATTGGCACCAAGGCGCGGCAGGCAGCTATCGAACAGTTCAAGCGCCTCGCGGTGGCGATCAAGGCCAGTCAGAAGGGTCGCCAGCAGATGTTCGACTTCGGGATTTCCGGGCGAAAGCGACAGGGCACGACGGTAAATCTTCTCGGCCTCGTCAGGACGGTTGCCTTCATGCGCGCTTAGTCCACGCCTGAGCAGGGTCTTGAGATCGGCCGACATCGATATGCTTTACCTCGTAAGATGGACAGTCCTGAACGCAGTCATATGGGGCAGCATGCAGAAAAAGGAACGTTCTGTCATTGCTTTAAAGCATTTCATCGTTTCAGGAAAAAGAATGATGGTGCCGGAAAAAGCATAAAAAAAACCCCGAGCCTGCAAGCAGGCCGGGGTGAGAATGGGAGTGGGAGAATCGCCTAGCGGCGATAATCACCTATTAAGATATGGATTGTGGTCGGTGCCGTCGCCTATTCAATGGGATAGTATTTCGGGTCTTTCGGGTAGGGTGCCTATGGGAAGGTGGTGGAATTCCCGAAACTTAAGCGGATGATTGAAAGTTATGGCTCGGGAATGGCTGCTAAGAGATCGTGTTCTTCAAGTAGTATTCGTTCCATATGGCGCAAAAACACGAAATTTTCGGGCAAAAAACTGTCATTGGACGCGAAGACTGTGCTAGAAGCCCTTAATATGTGACAATGATAAATACCCCGCGAAGATAGAGAGGTTCGACCATGCCGGAATATCGGTCCCGTACAACCACCCATGGCCGCAATATGGCCGGTGCGCGCGGCCTTTGGCGCGCCACGGGCATGAAGGATGAAGACTTTGACAAGCCGATCATTGCGGTCGTCAACAGCTTTACCCAGTTCGTCCCCGGTCACGTCCACCTGAAAGACCTTGGTCAGATGGTGGCACGCGAAATCGAAGCCGCCGGTGGTGTCGCCAAGGAATTCAATACGATTGCCGTTGATGACGGTATCGCCATGGGCCATGACGGCATGCTTTACAGCCTGCCGTCACGTGAAATCATCGCAGACTCCGTCGAATATATGGTCAATGCCCATTGTGCCGATGCGATGGTCTGCATTTCCAACTGTGACAAGATCACGCCGGGCATGCTGATGGCCGCCATGCGCCTCAATGTTCCGGCCGTATTCGTTTCCGGCGGCCCGATGGAGGCCGGGAAGGTCACCATCGAAGGCAAGGAACATCACCTTGATCTTGTCGATGCAATGGTTCAGGCCGCCGATCCGAAAATCTCGGACGAGCAGGTTGCCGTTGTCGAACGTTCGGCGTGCCCGACCTGTGGCTCGTGCTCTGGCATGTTTACCGCCAATTCGATGAATTGTCTGGCCGAGGCCCTTGGCCTTGCGCTTCCGGGTAACGGTTCGGTACTGGCGACGCATGCCGCGCGTCAAGAACTGTTCCTTGAAGCGGCGCGGACATCCGTCAAGCTGGCCCGCCGTTATTACGAGGAAGAAGACGTTACCGCGACCCCGCGTGGAATCGCGACGTTTGAAGCCTTTGAAAACGCGATGGCGCTTGATATCGCCATGGGCGGTTCGACCAACACGGTTCTTCATCTTCTGGCAATAGCCAAGGAAGCGGAAGTCGATTTTACCATGGCGGATATGGATCGCCTGTCGCGCAAGATCCCGTATCTGTCCAAAGTGGCGCCAAACCACCCGAAATTCCACATGGAAGACGTTCATCGTGCGGGCGGTATCATGCGTATTCTGGGCGAACTGGACCGTGCCGGTTTGCTCCATACCGATGTTTCGACCGTACACGCCAAAACCATGGCTGATGCCTTGGAAAAGTGGGACATCAAACGCACCAAGAACGAAGCCGTCCAAAAGTTCTATCGCGCCATGCCGGGCGGTATTCCGACCCAGACCGCGTTCAGTCAGGAACGCTATTGGGATGATCTTGATCTTGATGAAAAAGAAGGCTGCATTCGCGACGTTGCGCATGCTTACAGTCAGGATGGCGGTCTTGCGGTTCTGTTTGGCAATCTTGCGGTCAATGGTTGCATCGTCAAGACGGGTGGTGTGGATGAAAGCATCCTGAAATTCACCGGTCCGGCTGTGATTTGCGAAAGTCAGGACGAGGCGGTTGCCAAGGTTCTGGGCGGGGAGGTCAAGGAAGGCGATGTTGTCGTTATCCGTTACGAAGGCCCCAAAGGCGGGCCGGGCATGCAGGAAATGCTGTATCCGACCAGCTATCTGAAATCGATGGGGCTGGGCAAGGCCTGCGCACTTATTACCGATGGCCGTTTCTCGGGCGGGACGTCCGGTCTTTCGATCGGTCACGTATCCCCCGAAGCAGCAGCCGGTGGCGATATCGCCCTGATCGAGCCGGGCGACAGCATCGAAATCGACATCCCCAACCGTACGATCAAAGTTGCGGTCGATGATGCGGTTCTGGCGGCACGCCGTGCAGCGATGGAGGCCAAGGGCAAGGATGCTTGGAAACCGGTCAAGCCGCGCAAACGCAAGGTCACAACGGCCCTTCGTGCCTATGCCGCACTCGCAACCAGTGCCGATCAGGGTGCGGTGCGTGATGTGACGCAGGTCGAATTTTAAGTCGTTCTGACCATAACATCAAAAAGCCGCCCGGTTCTCCGGGCGGCTTTTTGTTTGGGATAGAGGATGATCAGGGCTTACGTAATGCGCTGAACCCATGTGCAAGGCTGTGGCCAAGACTTGGCAGGGCATTGGCAATTGCCTGCACGGCAAAGCCGATAAACAAAATCCCGGTCGCCCGCACGATCCAGATTTCATGTCGTTGATAGGCCCGGCGCAAAATGCCAAGTCCAACCATCCAGATCAGGATCAGATCCGCAATCAGAAACCCCACAGCAGACGCCAGCAACAGCCCCGTCATGCTGTCCCAGCCAAGCGACGCGGCGTCCTGTGCCAGAAGGGCGGTAAACATGGCGACTGCCACCGGATAGCCTTTGGGGTTGGTGATTCCGAAAATAAGTCCGCGCCGCCACGGGCGGCGAACCGTTATGTCGACCACACCATCCTTTTTGCGTTTTGCCGTTACCGCCCGGATGCCCAGCCAGAACAGGTAGACCCCGCAAATCATTGCCAGAATGTCAAACACCATCGGATCAAGGACGCGTGACCCGATGATTGCGACCAGCGCCAGACTGGCCCACATGATATCCCCGGCAAGATGTCCGAACAGGAAGCCGGCACTTGCCCTGCGGCCCTGTGCGGCACCAATGCCCAGCATCGCCAAAAAGGCCGGGCCGGGTGTCAGGGTATAGATGGCGGCCGCTGCCATCGCCCCGATCAGCATCGATATTTCCATGGTCGTTTCATCCCGTATGTATTTTTTCGGTGATGCTAGCACAGCTCCAGACAACAAACCCCGCCAAAATGACTGGCGGGGTCTGCGTGGGGCAGGGTGACTAATCCCGCCGGGAGGATACTGTTGAATTACACCAGCACACGATCAAGCGGTATGTAATCG